>JAFGNY010000214.1 GCA_016926765.1 Bacteroidales bacterium
AACGGGAAAAAAGCCGCCCGTCAGTTGATCAAAGACATTCCGGGAATCAAGATCATCATGATCTCGGGATTTATCTCCTCGGAAAATATCCGTGAACTCCTTGAAACCGGCATTATGGGAATCGTATCAAAAACTGCCGGAGCAGAAGAGATTCTTGAAGCCATCTACCACGTCATGAACGGGAAACAACATCTTATTGTGGAGTCATCGATCAATGTACCGGATGAGGAAGTGACTCCGATAGCCCCCGTCAGTGAATTGAAACAATCCGGTACGGGGTTGCTCACAAAGCGGGAATTGGAAGTGATGCGCCTGATTGTGAACGGATACAGTTCAGAGATGATCATACAATATCTTGCGATCTGTCAAAGAACACTTCATGTACATAAATCCAACATTTTTAAAAAATGTGGACTTCATTCCACGGCAGAACTTCTGAGGTACGCCTTTAAAAATAATTTAGCCTGAGTTTTCTCTTTTCAGCGGTAAATTACCCCTCACGGGACTAGGATTGAAAGGAGAACTGAACCCTCTCCGAAAAGCCCGTCATTCCTGATCATTCCGGAACATACTTAGAAATTACTTAGATTTTTTCTCTTCTTCTAGTAGTAATTACTTAGACGTTTTTAATGAAAAATAGATAATTTTCTCTATTTTTTTGACGGAACTCATCCTCTATTTTTATCGGTTTAAATCAGATAAAAAATGAGCTTGAGTATGTATTTATTTTTTGCCTTGATGATGACAACAACCGATGCCACCCATGAACAAGGGCTTTTTATCGGGAGTGGTATCAATGGGGTGATCATCACCCTTCAGGCGGGGTATCCCGGATCAGATCTGGGAGATTACATTCGCCATCTCGATGGCAGCAAGAGCCGCATCGAAGCCTTTGTTCCCGCTCTTGGTACCAGCCCGCTCAATAGCCTGCTCGATGTTGTCGGTCGTGAGTACGCCATAGATCACCGGGATTCCGGCATCGAGACCAACCGTAGCGATCCCCTTTGACACTTCGGCAGCTACAAAGTCAAAATGCGGTGTAGCTCCCCGGATGACCGCACCCAGGCAGATGACTGCATCGTACTTCCCGGAGGTGGCCATCTTCTTTGCCAGGAAAGGGATTTCAAAGGATCCGGGGGCCCATAGTGTCTCGATGTTTCCCTCGTCTGCTCCGTGCCGGTGGAGGCCATCCAGGCACCCCGATAGCAACTTACTGCTGATGAACTCATTGAACCTGGCTACCACGATTCCGAACTTCAGATGTTTTGCATCCAGTTTTCCTTCTATTGTTTTCATGTGTAAATAATTAGATTTTAATTGTCACATAAAATATCCATATATTTTCATGATGGGTTGGTATGAATATGGTTCTTATGGATATTTCATATAAATGGATATATATTGTTGATTAAATCTCGATCTCCTCTGTAAAACTAAGCATATGGCCCATTTTATCCCGCTTGGTCATCAGGTACATTTTGTTGTTTGCATTGTGTTTAACCTCGATCGGCATCCGTTCAACGATCTCAAGCCCGAATCCTTCAATTCCGCTGATTTTCTTTGGGTTGTTGGTGAGGAGCCTGATCTTGCGGATCCCCAGGTCAGCAAGGATTTCAGCTCCGATACCATAATCCCTCATATCGGCTGAAAACCCAAGTGCCTGGTTTGCCTCTACCGTATCCATTCCTTTGTCTTGAAGGTGGTATGCTTTCATTTTGTTGGCAAGGCCAATTCCTCTACCCTCCTGTCTCATATAAAGCAGAACCCCTCGTCCTTCCTGACTGATCCGCTTCATTGCCATGTCAAGCTGCTCACCGCAATCGCATCGTAACGACCCAAATACATCGCCGGTAAGGCATTCGGAATGAACCCGCACAATCACCGGCTCACTGGTTGTGATATCCCCTTTCACCAGGGCCAGGTGGTCCTCTCCGGTAAGTTTACTCTGGTAGCTGTGTGCTTTAAAATAGCCATAGCGTGTAGGCAGGTCCACCACCGTGCTGCAAAAGATCAGCTTCTCATTTTTCCGTCTGTAGTCGATCAGGTTAGCGATGGTGATGATCTTCAGGTTATGTTTCCTGCAGTAGTTTAACAGTTCCGGGACCCGTGCCATGGAACCATCTTCATTCATGATCTCGCAGATCACCCCGGCGGGATAGAGTCCGGCGATGGTAGCCAGATCGATCGAAGCTTCGGTATGGCCGGCCCTCACAAGCACGCCGCCCTCCCGGTATTCGATCGGGAAAATATGTCCTGGTCGGGTGAAATCCCTGGCACTTGATGCTGGATCAAGTACTTTCCTGATAGTCAGCGCCCTCTCTTGAGCCGAGATGCCGGTTTTACACTCCGTGGCATCAATGCTGATGGTGAAAGCAGTACGGTTTGGATCGGTATTTTTGGCAACCATCCGGTCAATATGCAATTCTTCCAGCCTCTCCTTTTTAACGGGCATGCAGATCAGTCCGCCCCCGAATTTCGCCATGAAATTGATCGCTTCAGGAGTCGCCTTTTCAGCCGCAATGACCAGATCGCCTTCGTTTTCCCGGTCTTCGTCATCGACAATCACTACCATTTTTCCCCGTTTGAAATCTTCGATTGCTTCCGGTATCGTGTTGAATTTATTCATAGTTGTTGTAGTTGATCGTTATATAAATCCGTTCCTGGCCAGGGTATCTAATGTCACTCCGGTCCCTGGTTTTTCGCCCGTTGCCAGCTTTTCAACATATTTCCCGATGAGATCACATTCAATGTTCACCTCCGCCCCGGCTTGCTTAGAAAGAATCGTCGTTTCCTGCTGTGTTAGGGGGATGATCCCTACAGAAAAGGAATGGGGATCAGCATCTATTACCGTAAGGCTGATGCCGTCAATCGCAACGGAGCCTTTCGTTACGATATAGTGAAGAATTTGGGGTGCAGCTTCAATCCGAAACCGTTCGGCATTTTCTTCCCTTCGCCGCTCTACAATGCGGCCGGTACCGTCAATATGGCCTGAGACAATGTGTCCGCCCAACCGGTCACTCAACCTCAATGCCCGTTCCAGATTCACTCTGCTGCCCGGCTTCAGCCGGTGGAATGAGGTTCGGGTCATCGTTTCGGGCATCACATCAACAGAAAAACCCTGATTGTTCAGTTTGGTGACTGAAAGGCAAACTCCATCAACGGAAATACTGTCCCCGAAACGCAGTCCCTCCAGAACCCGTTGAGCCTTAACTTCCAGCACAATGGCTTTTGCTCCCCGGCGAACAGCATCCACCACACCAACCTCTTCTATGATTCCTGTGAACATGATAGGTATCCTTCAATGAGTATATCTTCTTTGAGCATCTTCAGTCCCGAAACACGAAACGGGATTGCGTCGGACAACCTGCGAATCCCCTCTCCTTCAAGGATGGTCGGGGCTTTTTTCCCTCCGATAAACCTGGGTGCAATGAAGAGCATCACTTTATCCACAACCTGATCCCTCATCGCCGAAAAAGCCAGCGTTCCCCCTCCTTCAAGAAACACGCTGTCGATATCCATCAACCCCAGAGCCAGCATCAGGTATTCCAGATCAACCTGATCATTCTTCTCCGGACAAACAACCACCTGAGCTCCCCTTCTCCTGATTTCGGCAAGTTTACCCGAATCAGCCCTTTTCGTAACGGCTACAAGGGTCAATTGGGGGTTGATCGCAAGCACATTGGAATCCAGCGAGATTCTGGCCATTGAATCGACGACCACTTTTAAGGGGTTCTTACTGATCTTCCGGCTTCTCCGGGCATCAAGTTTTGGATTATCTTTTAACACCGTGCCGATTCCGACCATAATGGCAGAATATTCATGCCGGAGCTTTTGTACAAGCTTGCGGGAAGATTCTCCGGAAACCCATCGTGCATCGCCTGACACAGAGGCAATCTTCCCATCCAGCGTCATAGCGCTTTTATAGAGGCAGAAGGGTTTGCGTGTTGTGATGAATTTCGCAAACACCTCATTTAGCTGGAAAGCCTCTTTTTCCAGAATTCCGGTTTCAACGGAAATGTTATTTCTTTCAAGGAATTCAACCCCTTTCCCATTGACGACCGGATTCGGGTCCTTCATGGCAATTACTACCTTTCTGATTCCTTTCTTCACAATCAGCTCAGCGCAGGGAGGTGTCTTCCCATAGTGAATACAAGGTTCCAGGTTAAGATACAGTATGGCTCCCCGCGGGGATTTTTTACAACTGTTGAAGGCGTTCACCTCTGCGTGGGGTCCGCCAAAATACTCATGGTATCCCTGCCCGATGATGACATTGTCTTTGACGATCACCGCGCCAACCATCGGATTTGGGCTGACCCATCCTGCCCCTTTCTTTGCCAGCTTCAACGCCAGCCTCATGTATCTGATTTCGTCCTTCATAAAAAAATAGCCCTGAAGAAAAACAGACGTAATTCAATGCGTCTCCTCTTCGGGGCTAAACTAAATATCATCAGGCATCGCTTTAAAAAAGCGACCTTGTTGGTTTTCTTCTTCCATCCAGACTATGACTGTCGGTGCCGTAACTGCAACGGCTCGGTCCCGTATATACGGGAGTCGCGGACTATACCGCCGGTCGGGAATTTCACCCTGCCCTGAAGAAACAAATTTATTTAAAGAACATCATCCGGGTTTGACCCTGATAAATAACGATGGCAAAGATACGATAATATTCAATTCATTTTAATCATCTTTCGGCTGATTAGTTTTTCTCCTGCACAGAATTGCAGCAGATACTGGCCGGAAGGCAAACTGCTCAGATCAACCTGGAAGGATGATTCAACCTGGTCAACCCTTATTGGCTGGACTATCATGCGTTCTCCTGATAAGGAACAGATCATCACTTCTCCGGAAACGCGATCCATTCCGGATAGTACGACTGTCAGGTAGTGGCTCACCGGATTTGGGAACAGGGAAAGGGTTACATCAGAAGAGAGATCTTCCATCCCAACCCCGTACACAGACACCTCTACTGAGTCAAAGCCTGTAAGATTCCCGTCAGATACCTCAACAATGTACATGGTATTCTCTGACGGAATTGCCCAGGGATTGGAAAGAGTGGAAAAAAAACCGGAAGGGTTGGAAGTCCAGGAGTAGGTATAGGTACCTGATCCACCTGTAATCTCAACGCCAAGGTGTGAAGAATCGCCGGCGGTGATCTGAGCCGGATTTGCCGTAGCATGTACCGTCAGCGGAAGTGCCTGATGTTCCTGAACGATCATCGAGGATGTTTTAGTAACCGGTTCGTTTACACAAAAAGCGCCCCAAAAGGTCACTTCTCCCGTGCCGGCTGGCGGAGCTGTCCAGGTGAAATTCCAGATCGCGGGGTTGGAATTGGACCCGGAACTCTGTGTTACATATTTTCCGTTCCCAACCAGCTTGTTTCCGGCACCGGCAGTCAGCACCCCGAGAAGGTTTCCGTTTGCATCATGCGGGGAGACCTCAAATCCTTTCCGTCCCGTCCCTGTTACTGTCACCGTGATGGTATAATCCATCCCTGAGGTATATCCACCGGATGGGATATCAGAAGTGATCCAGTCGGCAACGGGAGCCGAGCTCCCGCCATGGCAGCTGGTGCAATCGTTGCCATCGTAGGGTGATCCTGTGTAACCGGCAGGACTGCCACTGGGATAATCGGAGTTTTCGTCGCCGCCAAAAGAAGAAAACAGTACTAAACCAGCTCCTATAGCCAGAATTCCCGTGAGAAGCATATAGATTTTCATCTGTTAATAATTTTGATTTCAATGGTCAGATGGAATATCCATTATTAACGTCTGCGGTTAATATGAACGGCGTTTGTATGGATATTTCATGTTATGATCTAATTAGATGAAGATAGGCAAATATATA
>JAFGNY010000215.1 GCA_016926765.1 Bacteroidales bacterium
GCTTTTCGCTTTTCGTAATTCTTTATTCGTAATTCTTAATTGATTCCTCATTCCTCATTAAAAGAAATTTGCACAAGGGAATAAACTTAACAGATCCGTTCAAACCAAACCATTCCGCCTCTTCAACTCCTTCATACTGATCGGAAATGATGAATAATTCCTTGCAATGGAGGGCTTCGCCGGCTTTGAGCAGCGACCTGATCTCCCTGTTTTTTACCTTTTCGCCTGAGAGGTCATAACAGACCTGGATCAACGAAACCACTTCTATTCCCTGCTGCACGACGAAATCGACCTCTTCGTGCTTTTCATTTTTCCAGTAAAAGAGTTTAGAACCATTTTCCGTTTCACGGCGTTTTAATTCAATGGCCACCGCGTTTTCATACAATTTCCCTGTATCAGAACTGAATCTATGGGCATTGGCCTGATAAAATCCATTGTCGTAGGTATAGATCTTTTTGTTTGCACTGATCTGCTCCCTTACTTTGTAGGAGAACCGATGGATTGTAAATAAGAGAAACGCCTCTTCGAGAAATGAGATGTACTTCTGGGTTGTTATAACGCTTCTGAAAGAAAGATGTTTTGACAAAGCCTGGTAGGAGAAGTCTCCTGCTATATTGGAAACGAGATAGAGGGCCAGGTTATATAGCGCAGCTGAATCCCTGATTTTGTGACGTTTTACAATATCTCTGAAAAGAATGGAATCAAAAAGGGAACGCAAGTATTCGGGGAAGTCAATCCGGTTGATCCATAACTCCGGGAATCCGCCGCGTTTCAAGTATTCCATGCATTTATGCCTTTCAGTACCCGATGGTTCCTTTTCGTTGGGCAGATGTTGCAATTCGCGAAACGAGAAAGGAAATATCGTTGTGGCCAGGTGTCGTCCTGTAAGATGAGTGGAGAGTTCGCGGCTCAGAAGTTTTGAATTACTGCCGGTAAGGAATAATCTATACCCCTGACGCTGCAATCGGTTCACGATCAATTCCCAGTTGGGGACATTCTGAATTTCATCGAACAACAGCACCTTAGGATGATCGTAAACAATATTGACTGCATCCATGACAGCATCAAAATCGGTGACCTCTGTCAGTCGTTCATCATCAAAATTGACATAACCTATCGGTTCTGTCTGATCCATCGAGTGAATGCAGAAGAAGGACTTCCCGGCCCGGCGGGGACCCAGAATAACATGTATCAGACCTGAATCAGATCCTTTGATCTGTGCATCTCTCTTTACATAGGGTTCAGTTCTCTTGAGATCGAACTCCTCCTTGTGGGACAGGATTATTTTTTCAAGTAAATTATTCACTACATTCTTTATGCTGTACAAAATTAGCTAAAATTATCCATTATGAAATAAATAATGTAAGATTTGAGCCAAAAAGTTTGGGGCTAAAGCCCAAAATTTATGTTTGCCCTGGAACCGTTGCTTAAAAGCAACGGCAATCCCGCCTCTATTCATATTTCAATTTCCTCGAGAGGATCTTTTTCTCATTGGGGTAATTCCAGGCATCCCAGGGGAAGTGTTTCCCGCCAAGCCAGTCGCCCCACCGCTCGATGTCTTTGTCGACCATGATCTGTACCAGGTTTTTGAAATCTGTTTTGGGCTCCCATCCCAGAATCTTCTTCCCTTTTGAATAGTCTCCTTTCAGGTAACTCACATCAATGGGACGCTGAAACCGCTCCTCGGTCTTCACATAGTCCTGCCAGGCCAGTCCGGCATGCTGAAACGCGATCTCCAGGAATTCCCGGACCGAATGGGTTGTGTTGGTGGCAATCACAAAATTATCGGGTTGGTCGTGTTGAAGGATGAGCCACATCGCCTCCACATATTCCGGGGCATATCCCCAATCGCGGCTCGAATCGAGGTTTCCCATCTCGAGGCTCTTTTCCAGATTGAACTTGATTTTGGCTACGGCATTGGTGATTTTCCGGGTAACAAATTCCATCCCTCTTAATGGCGACTCATGATTGAACAGGATTCCGGCAGAGGCAAACAATCCATAGCCCTGGCGGTAGATCCTGACCACGTTGTGGGCATACAACTTGGCAGCGGCATAGGGGCTCGAGGGACAAAATACTGTATGTTCATCCTGAAACGGGAAATCATTATCCCCATACATTTCGCTGGTGGAGGCCTGGTAAAACCGGGCTTCCGGGGCGATCAGGCGAACTGCTTCCAGCATTCGGGTAACTCCCAGTCCGGTCACCTCTCCCGAAGCGATCGGTTGTTCAAATGAAGCGCCTACAAAACTTTGCGCGGCGAGATGATAGATCTCATCCGGCCTGACTGTCTTAAGGGTTTCAATGATCGAAAAGCTGTCAATCAGATCGCAGGGAAGCAGCTCAATCTGATCAAAAATGTTGAGGTACTGAAGCCGCCAGAAGTTTGGAGTGGACAACCTCCTGTAGGTCCCTGAAACCTTGTATCCTTTCGTTAATAAGAAATCGGCCAAATAGGCTCCATCCTGGCCGGTGATGCCCGTGATCAGTGCTTTTTTCATTTTTTATGCATTCAGGAAAGATGCAAAGATAGGAAGATTCGTTGGGCCATGAGGTCATGAGGTCATGGGGTCATGGGGTCATGGGGTCATGAGGTGATGAGGTGATTCATTGAACAAATCGATCGCTTTCTCCACCAGAAATTCCCTGATCTCGTTTTCAGGAATAGGCGTGCCAAGGTATTCGATCGGTTCGGAGTAGTCGATATCCTTATGAAAAGCCAGCTGTTCGCGGAAAAGTTTCTCAGAAAATTGGCCGGTGAAAAGTGCCATCCCTTCCCTTGAAATCTCACCAATACTGTAACGATCTTTGAGAATGAAATAGAGATCGACATAGTCTTTCCATTTCGCACGTCGTCCCAAAGCGAAGGCCTTCATCGATGCAAGCGTTAGCAACGAAGGCATGGAGATCGTGTTTTCTACAGAAACCGGATGAAGGATTGGATAGGGGAAATGGAAGAAGGTCATTTTAACCAGGTTGACCATCAGGTGAAGTTGATCTACATCTTCTGCCAGCGGCACCTGGGTAAAAGGAAACGTTGACAGTTTTTTCTTAATCCGGTATTTCGCGAATGTGGAGGCACAAAAGAGATCAAAATCGATGGATCTCCGATGGCCCAGATGCAGGGCAATGGCAGTTCCTCCGACAAGATAAAATGTTTTGTTAAAGTTTTTCAGGAATGGGAATAACTTAACCTGTTTCGCAGAAAGGACTTCAGGATGCATAACGTTGAAAGAAGAGAGTGAAAAAGTTCAATGTCGTGTCAAAATAATTCCCTTTCCTCCGTGGACTGAGATTGACGGAAGTGAAAAAGATGTCGGCCACTTTCTTGATTCCCATTAATCCGATCAGTTTTCGAATGGCATCAAGATCCCCGTAATTCAATATCATTTCCACAAGTAACTCTTCACTGATCTCCTCTTTCTTATCTTCGGGCGTATACCAGAAGAGAGCGCTGTGCTCGCGGATGAAGGCTTTTATTTCGGGAGAGTGGTTCACGATTAGAATTAAGAATTAAGAATTAAGAATTATTGTATGAGCAAAGGTAGTGAATTTTTATCAGGTGATGAGGTAATGACCACCTACGCCAAGGCTTCGGCGGTTGAAAGGTGATGTCAATGTTCATGTTTTGCGTTTAGTCTATGAACAAACTTACGACTTTTTTTGTGATGGAGTACTGTGATTCTCAATTGCCGTCGGCTTTAGCCGACTGGAATTCATTTCTAGTTCCTCATTCTTCATTGGGTACCGCTTCCTCAACCGGAGTTTTTCCAACACCCAGGGAGTTGTCGTTGCCAAAGAGGAAATCGTGGGAGACAATGTTGAGTTTTTGCTTGAAGTCGTTCGAATCAACTGGATTCATGAGCCAGTCTTTTCCTTCAAGCAATTCGACAGGAAATGTGGTCAATCGCATCGCCACGTCTGGTTCAGCTATGATTGCTTTACGTAATGCATATACGAATACATTGGACCAATTGAATGAGTAGAAGGATGAAATCGTTACGATGTCGAATACATCCTTTGGCTCATCCCGGCTAACAAGGGTTGTTAACTTGTTGGCCAGGATATTGCCAACGGTATCGATGGGGATATAACCTGCAAGTAAGGGTGCACCCCAACGTTCCGCTACATCATTCACCATCTCTACCTTAAGTTCTTCTTTCCCAGGGATCCATACTCTTACAAAATCCTGATATAGGATTACTTTTTCATCGGATGCATGAAACTGATTTCGAAGGATCTCACGTATTTGGCCGACAGAACTAATGTACTCAGGGTTTTTATTTGTGAAAAGATCCAAGTCTTCACTATAACGGTGATGCAGATAAAACCTTCCCAGTGCAGTTCCTCCTGTAAGATGGAATACCCC
>JAFGNY010000216.1 GCA_016926765.1 Bacteroidales bacterium
GGTCTTTTCCCAGATCTTTTCAGGCGCTTTTGTCACATCGAACCGGTAAAGAAAGACGGCAGGCAAGTAAATATAATATCCTGCCCGGTCGGCCCATAACTCGCTTTTCCAGGTAAAAAACTCTCGGTCGCGATGAATCTGAAAAGAGAGGAAGAGGGAGATCAACAGTATCCCGATGAAAAAAACCCGTGAAAGGATCCTGGAATCTACCCAACGATTTTTCATAGTATCAGAGATTACCTATTCATACCGTATTACCAGATCGTCAATATAAAAATTTGCTTTCCCGGAATTGAGAAAGTAGAATGAAATCAGATTGTATGTATCTATCCATGGAGGGATATGCAGGTTTATGGTGAGCTCAGTCCATTGATTTGGCCCGGGAACAAGCTCATCCAGTGAGATCTCCCGTTTCAGCTTGACTTGATTGTCCATTCCCCGGATGTCGCAAACCCAGATAGCTCCCGTATGTGCTGAGTCTAACGTGTTGATCCAGACCGAGGCAGAGACCTTTTCAATTGTTTTTCCATCGAGGAGTGAATAGAGCCACTGGTTGTAATGGCAACCTACCTTCTTCTCTTTTGTTATATAGGTCGCTTTGGTTTCGGAACGGAACAGGGTATGTGATACAGGAAACTGCATGGATGTGGCCGTATTCTCAAAGTCGTTCAGGTAGGTATAGTCTCTGTTCGGGAAATAAGCTACTTTGGCTTGTTCAAGTTGATCCTTGTACTCTTCCCACGACCAGGTGCCTCCGGTATACCATCGTCTCCGGTCAAACAGGCGCTGATTGAAATAGATCGAAAAGAGAATAAAGAGGAGTGGCAAAATCCTGATCAGTAAATTTTTATGGCGGATGCAGGTGATCAGCAAATAGCCCAGGGCGACCGCAAACAGCGGGTAAAAATCGATCAGTGGGCGGCACCCGAAACTTCCCCCGAAATACCAGGAATGCCAGGAGGCAAAACTATAGGAATAGGCAAGGAAAAGCAGGGTGATGAGGACCCCATTCGGGAATCGTTTCACGATCATGATCACGAATCCGGTCAGAAAGAGGATCGCCAGGGGAGTGTAAGGGATCCATCCGTTCAGGGGCGAAAACCAGAAAGGGATCAGCATCGGGTGTTTCCAGCTGGTGAACCCCTCTCCTGGGTAGGAGAAATAAATCCAACTTCCTGAGATGTAGTGCCAGTAAACCGACTGGGGAATGAACACCAGCACTGTAATCACGATAAATGTCAGGATATATTTCCACCGGAAAAAATGAACAAAACGGTTTCCGATCTCCTTCAGGGATGTCACATCCCAGAATGCAAACAACGAAAGAAGCATCAGGTTGGTAGGCCTCACCAGAACCAGAAAAGCCATAATGAAACCGAGTGCAACGAACAGCCCGAAGGATTTCATGCCGTTAGCAAGATATGTTTTCAGGGTAAGCAGCATCAGCGAGATGAGGAAGAAAGAGTAGAGATGCGCATAGAGCGCTTCCTCCATACTGAAAAAATAGAGATTGGAACCAACCAGGATGATGAAAGGCAGCGAATAGCTCAGCCAGCGGGGGAAATAGAAGAGGAGAAAGGATTTCAGGATAAACATCGCCAGGATCAGATAGAAGATGGCGGCAACGACAACCAGCCGGTGGTAATGGATCGAAAACCCATCCGCCTGCCAGCCGCAGGCAGAGATGATTACCTGTGCCGGGATAAAGAAAGGAGCCACAAAAAACGCCACGCCATAAGTCACCTTCGTGATCACCTTGTTTTCCTTTTTATTGAGCATGAACCCGCCGGCATTCTTGTAATCAATGCTATCGGGATAGGTCTCTGTGGTATAGCCGTGAATGAAGGTAGCCGGAAGATAGATATAGTAAGCCGCGTTATCGGAATAGAACTCTCCCCGGGATGCCACCTCCCCATCCTTAAAATTCCTGATGAAGGCCATATTCAGGAACAGAGCAAAGAGCCCGGTATATAAAATGAGGTCAAACCACCCTACCCGAAGGGAGAATTTCCCGATGCCGATTCGTTTATTCTTCATCTTTCGGTTCAACTAGGTCGATGGTGATATCGTCGATATAGAGTGAGGCAGGACAATCCCTCCAGAGATAGATTTTAAGCCGGTCGTCCGGATCTTCGATGAACGGGATCCGGTAAGTGTAGACAACCTTTTCCCATTTCCGCGGAATCCAGCCCTCCTCCTGAAATGCAAGAAACCTGTATTTGTAGTTGGTATCCTGATGGATCATCGTGATCACAAAGTTACCCGGATTGTATCTATACAGGTAGGGGGAATAGATCCAGAAAGTGACCCTTATCCAACTCTCCTGGACAGGGGTGAATTCCAACACCTGTTGATCCCATAAGGGGAAAAATTGATCACTCTTGTCCAGCCTGCAGGAAAAGTCACCCGAGTGAACGATGGAATCTTCCCGGAAACCGGCTATCCATGGATCGTCTGCTTCGAATCCGGTGGCAAGCAGCACCTTCCTGTGGTAATCCTTTTCGGGCCCCATGGCTTCCCATCCATTCTCTTTATATCCTTCGAGAAACCCTTTGGCCACGTTGTCGGTTTTAGTCTTTCCGAACATCCTCCAGTAGTACTCCCTGGTCATCAGCGTAGGTTCAATCAGAAAATGCATGTATTGCCAGGTTTGAAAGAGGTTGAGCAGAATGAAAAAAAACAGAACCAGCAGCAGCGGGACCCGGATCCATAATTTTTTTGAGATCATCCACTGGACCCAGGCGGCCAGGGGAAAGGCCAGAATTGCATAGGATTGCATCATAGCCCGCTGTCCGAAACTCCCGCCATACCACCAGGTAGGCCATCCGGCGACGATTACGATGTTCGCCACGGTAAACAGAAAGAGAGCGTAAAAAACGGGTTTGTATTTTCCTCCCAGCCGGTAGAATCCAATCAATGCAAAGAGCATCACCGGGGTATAGATCAGCCACCCCTTTTTAAACGAGAAGAGAACCTGCCACAGGTAAGGAGCAATCCATTCCAGCTTTTCGTTTGGTTCATAACTGTAATAGAGCCACTGGCCCGCATGAATTTTCCAATAGATCAACTGAAGCGAGCCTACCAGTAAAATAGTCAGGATGATACCAGTGACCAGTGACAAGTGACCAGTGATAAGTGACCATTTCTTACGTAAACTGTCCGTATCCCATACTCCCCACAGCAAGGGGATCAAACTGCTGATGATCTCTGTTGGCCGGATGATAATAGCCCAGCCAATCAGCAATCCCAGTAACAGGGAACCGCTCCACGTGGGGTGTTTATGCCAGCGGATCGTCAGCCAGATGATCAGGGAATAAAAGGTAAACAGCGCGTTATGTACCA
>JAFGNY010000217.1 GCA_016926765.1 Bacteroidales bacterium
AGTGGTGGCAAATACAGAGTATACCCCAAGCGTATCCTATTATCCCTCACTCAACAGCAATGCCTTCTCCGTCAGGTGCCTGAAAGACTGAGGGTTAAGAAATTTCTACTATCCGAATGACAATGAAAAAAACACGTTCCCTTTTTACTCTCCTTGCAGTTGGAATCATGATTTGGGAGGGTTGTTCGAAAAAAGAAGAGCCTCCCCCTTCTACGGAAGGATATTCTGTTAACGGAGGAACAACGAGCCATAAGAACGGTTCGATCTGTATGGATTGCCATAACGCATCGGCAACAACCACCTACCAATGGGTTGTTGCAGGATCGGTCTATAAACCAGATCAAACGACCCCTGCTCCCAATGGGATTCTCTTCTTCTGGACAAAAGCAAACGGTACCGGCGATATCATTTCGACGCTGGAGATCGATGCGAATGGGAATTTCTTCACTAACGTCTCGATTCTTCCCGGATTGGGAGCCTATCCACAATTGCGTGGGGTTTCGGGTGACGTTAAAAATATGCCAGTTCTGGCAACAACGGGAAACTGTAACTCATGTCACGGAGTAACGGATGATCCGATCTGGGTTAATTGACAAGCGGACAGGCGGACAAGCGGACAGGTTAGGAGATTTTCGATTGAACGATTTGTAGGATATCGGATTCCTTGATTTTTGTTTTCTCCACGATTTCGTCGGCCTCGTTGAGGATTTTTTCCAGGAATTCCTTATCTTTAACACCTGATGCGTTGATTTTCACATTGAGGTAAGCGCCGATCACAGCCGAACGGGCACAAAGAGCACCTACACCGGCATCGGAAACAGAATTCGGGTTTCCTGTTTCAGCCATAGCCTGAATAATCTCCATCGATTCATAAGCGCGTTTCATGGTGCGGAAAGGAATATCGATGGCATATTTCGTGGCTTCCTGAATGGCAGAAGAACGAGCCGCTTTCTCCTCATCGCTCCCTTTTGGAAGTCCGAACGCATCCATGATGCGGTTGAAAGCACGGGTATCTTCGTCAACCAGGAAGAGCAGTTCATCTTTGATCCTCTGGCCCTTATCGGCCCAGTCGGAGAACTCTTTCCAACGATCATCCCAACCGGCTTTGTGCGAGGAGAGGTTTGCCACCATCGTTGCCAGGGAGATTCCCAAAGCCCCGATATAGGCGGAGACTGAGCCGCCACCCGGAGCCGGGGACTCGGAAGCCGTTTCGTTGGCAAAGCCTTTACAGGTCATGCTGATCAGCTTCTCCCGGGAAGGATCTTCGAGCAGGTACTCGATGACCTTCTCTTTGGGGTTGAACGGTTTCAGATCATCCAAACCAAGCGATTTCACTGCAATTTTGATAATCTCCTCTTCCGAAATACCGGTAGACCGGTTCTGTTTCTCCAGAAAATATTTTCCGGCATCGATCATCGCTTTTTTCGGGATCAACCCCACAAGTTCAGAACCGGTCACGCGCATGCCCCGCTCCCGGGCTTTATCACAGGTCTCCTCAAAGGCAATATGCACCGGTGTGATGCTGATGTTGGTAAGGTTGATAGAGATCTGGGCAATGCCATACTCTTCAATGAACCAACCGATCGCTTTGCAAGCCTTCAGCGCTCCCGGGATCCAGATTTCGTTACCGTTTGCATCGAGTTTCTTTTTTCCGGTGACCGGATTTCCTTCCCGTTCGGGCCGTCCTTTTTCACGGATATCAAACGCTACAGCATTGGCACGCCGGGTGGAAGTAGTGTTGAGGTTCACGTTGTAGGCAACTAAAAAGTCTCTCGCTCCGATAGCGATCGCACCGGTATGGGGATTGAATTTCGCCGGGCCGAAATCGGGTTTCCATTTCGGGTCTTTCAGCTTGTCGGGCAATCCCTCATACTCCCCCGCCCGGCAGTTGGCCAGGTTACGGCGCTCGGGAGTGAAGGCTGCGTTCTCATAACAGTAGACGGGAATCTCCAACTCTTTCCCTACCCGCGCAGCCAACCGATGGGCATAAGCCGCCGTCTCTTCCATCGTGATGTCGGCAATCGGGACAAACGGACAAACATCTGTAGCGCCAAACCGTGGGTGCTCCCCATGATGCTTGCTCATATCGATCACCTGACCGGCTTTTTTGATGGCCTGAAAAGCAGCTTCAACCACGGATTCCGGAGTCCCTACGAATGTCACAACCGTACGGTTGGTGGCTTTCCCGGGATCAACATCCAGCAGTTTGACTCCTTCAATCTTTTCAATCTCGTCAGTGATCTGTTTGATGAGAGACATATCCTGTCCTTCGGAAAAATTTGGGACGCATTCGATTAATTGTTTCATAGTGAAATGGCGAAGTGAAATGGCGAAGTGAAATTATTTTCAGGGCAAAATTAGGAAAATCTAGTTTATCTGTGAAAATCTGTGTTAACGTTGTAATCTGTGTTCCATATCTTTTATAATGATTAAATTTGAGACCCAATCAATAAACAAAATCCATGAAAAAGTATTTCGTCTTCTTATTCGTTCCGGCACTTTTTCTCTTTTCCCAGTGCCAGCAAGTTAAAAAAGAACAAACTGCCCGGTTCATTCCGCAGTCTTCCGTTGATTCGACTATTAACCGCATTGTCACAAATTACAGCGAAGAGGAGCTCTTCTTCGTTTCAAAAGGGGTAAACCAGGTGGCTTCCCTCTGGCGTGAAAGCGACGGTTCAGTGGACGATTTTGAAGCCTTCTGCGAGGAAAATTATGTATCTGATCCTGAGTCCCTGAATAAGCTGTTTCTAAGACTTTCAGAAAATTTTGAGATCCTCTTCGGTTTTAACAACATGGTGAGCCTGCGGCTGAAAGAACCCGTCCATCTCTCCACCTATGAACTGCTCGACGTAGATGAGATCTTTGCGGCATATGAACCCGGATCTCACTTCAAGGATGATTTTTTTGCCAACAAGGTCGCATTTATCGCAGCTCTCAACTTCCCCTATTACACACTGGAAGAAAAAACCAGCTACGCAAAAAAATGGAGCCGTCTTGAATGGGCCTATGCCCGGATGGGCGACATGTTCACTACCAGAGTCCCTGCCGAAGTGAACCAGAAGGTTTCAGCAGCCCTCTCAGATGCCGACAATTACATCTCTCAGTACAATATTTACGTTGGAAATATAGTGGATGACCAGATGCAGACCCATTTCCCGAAGGAGATGAAACTCCTCTCCCATTGGAATCTCCGCGATGAAATCAAAGCCAACTATAACGGCGGAGGGGAAGGGCTGCTCAAGCAGCAGATGATTTTCAAGGTGATGCTGCATATCATCAACCAGGATATCCCGGAAGCCGTGATCAACAATCCGGATCTTCAGTGGAACACTACTACCAATACGGTATACAAAGCGGGTGTGGCAGAGGCTTCCACCCCAGAACCGGATACGCGCTACAGCGTGCTGTTAAATAATTTCCGGGCGCTGAAGCTGGTAGATTCATATACCCCTCAGTATCCTACATTTATCCAGAGGGCCTTCGACGGAGGGATGGAGATCTCCCAAAACGATGTGGAGAATCTCTTTAAGGAGCTCTGTTCTTCAGCCCAGGTAAAAAAAGTGGCTGACCTGATCAAGAAGCGTCTCGGTCGTGACCTCCAGCCATTCGACATCTGGTACGACGGGTTCAAATCACGCAGCAGCCTTAACCAGTCGATGCTCGACAAAATGACACGGGAAAAATACCCCAACACCCAGGCCTTTGAGAAAGATATTCCCAACATCCTGATGAAGCTTGGATTTCAACCTGCAACAGCCAGCGAGATCGCATCACACATCACCGTGGATCCGGCACGTGGTTCGGGACACGCCTGGGGCGCCTCAATGAAAGGCGACAAAGCACACCTGCGAACCCGGATCGGACCGGATGGGATGGACTACAAAGGCTATAACATCGCAATGCACGAGCTCGGCCACAATGTAGAACAGACCATTTCCCTCTATTTTATCGATTATTACCTGCTTCAGGGTGTTCCCAACACCGCGTTTACCGAAGCGCTTGCCTTTACCTTCCAGTCCCGCGACCTCGACGTCCTGGGTTTTGTCAACAACGATCCGGCCAAAGAGTCCCTGGATGCCCTCGACAATTTCTGGTCGGCTTACGAGATCATGGGGGTTTCGATGGTGGATATGGCGGTGTGGCAGTGGATGTATGACCACCCGGATGCCACTCCGTCGCAATTGAAAGAGACGGTGATCGCTACTGCTACAAAGGTGTGGAATAACTACTATGCCGATGCCTTCGGTGTGAAAGACTCGCCCATCCTGGCGATCTATTCCCATATGATCGACAATCCGCTCTACCTTTCCAATTACCCGGTCGGACATCTCATTGATTTCCAGCTCGCAGGATACCTGAAAGACAAGAACTTTGCCGATGAAGTACTGCGGATCTACGCCCTGGGAGATATCATCCCGCAATTTTGGATGCGTGAAGCCGTTGGCGAGGAGATCAGTATCAGGCCCTTGCTGGATGCCACGGAGAGAGCGCTGGAGGTGGTAAAGGAATAGGATCATTAGGAATGCAGGAAAGTGGGTCACGCCCCCCCAGACAATAAACCTGTCGAACCTGTTAAAAGACCTTTATATCTGGAAAATCACAGGAGAAACCGGCACTGTAACAGGCAAACTGACGATGGAATCATCTTGGAGAAAGAATAACAATTTATCACCAGCAATGGGGGCGTTGTTATAACCCGATGTGGCATATGTTATAGTATCAATCCTAATCCCACTATTGGACAAGATACCGTAGAATCATCAAGCGGTCTCGCTGATTTTTCCTGCCTTCTTACAGGAATGAATCCCTCAACGACCTATTATTTCAGGGCATTTGCCATCAATCATGTCGGTGCGGGATACGGTGAAGAAAAGAGTTTCACCACCCTGGAGGAGCCGGTCATCCTGCCGACAGTACAAACCCATCCTCCGGTACAGATCACCAACACCTCCGCCGTTTGTAGCGGAACAGTACAAGATGAGGGCACTTCTCCTGTTGTTTTCAGAGGGATCTGTTGGAGCACTTCTCCGGATCCCTCTTTATCAGACACCTGCACTGTTGAAGGTTCCGGCCCAGGGAGTTTTTCAAGCCAGTTGACCGGGTTATCGTAGAGTACTACTTTTTACGTAAGAGCCTATGCCATCAGCGAAGCCGGGACCTCTTATGGTGCTGAGGAAAATTTTACCACGCAGGAAAGCGTTCCGTCTGGAGAACCCTGCCCGGGGCTACCAACCTTCACGGATCCGCGCGACGGACAGATCTATCCCACTGTTCAGATCGGAGATCAATGCTGGTTACAAAAAAACCTGAATTACAATGACCCCAACAGTAAATGTTACAACGATAATCCCTCCAATTGTAATACCTACGGACGATTGTACACCTGGACGACAGCGATAATTGTCTGTCCTGAGAGCTGGCCTCTCCCCAGTGATGCAGAGTGGAAGATACTGGAAGGCAATGCCGACAGTCAATTCGGCGCTGGGGATCCCGAATGGAATGGATGGCAATGGCGGGGATTTAATTCTGATCAATACTCAGTAGCCGAAGCATTCGGGCGTGTGCTTTCTTATAGTGAAAACGGTGTATACCGTTTTCGTGCACAAAAACCGGAGGGCCGTTCAGTCAGATGCCTGAAAGATTGAACCCACCATTTTACCATTGTACCATTTTACCATTTAATATTGCCCTCTCCACCTTATTGCTTCCATAGGCATAGGGCATGAATCCCAGAGACGGCATTGGTCTGGTGATAAAAAGATTGGCTTTTTTCCCGCGGGCAATGCTGCCAAGCTGGTCGCTCAAACCCATCGCGTAGGCGCCATTGAGGGTAGTAGCATGGATAGCCTCTTCGGGAAGAAGACGGTAGGAGATGCAGGCCATTGAGAGAATCAGTTGCATGTTGCCGGAAGGGCTGGAACCAGGATTGAAGTCGCTGGCGAAAGCTACGGGCAGCCCGGCGTCGATCATCCTGCGTGCCGGGGCTGGCGGCATGTTGAGGAAGAAGGCGGCGCCCGGCAGGATCACCGGCATGGTTTCAGAACTTGCCAGGGCTGAAATCTCCCTTTTTCCCGTGTATTCCAGGTGATCCACCGAGAGAGCGTTGTATTTTACTCCCACCTGGATGCCTCCTGAATAGTCGAGCTCGTTGGCATGGATCTTGGGACGAAGGCCGTATTTCATCCCGGCACTGAGGATCCGGTCGGTCTCCTCTACCGTAAAAAAACCTTTGTCACAGAAAACGTCAATGAAATCAGCCAGCTCTTCGGCTGCCACCTGAGGGATCATTTCATGGATCACCAGGTCGACATAATCGGTTTGCCGTCCTTTGTATTCAGCCGGAACGGCATGCGCCCCCAAAAAAGTAGAGACGATGGTCAACGGCGAGAGCTCCTTCAGCTTCCGGATCACACGAAGCATCTTCAGTTCATCCACAACCGAGAGCCCGTATCCGCTTTTTATCTCCACGGCTCCCGTCCCAAATTTCAGTATTTCGTCCAACCGCTCCAATGCCTGTTCTACCAGTACCTCTTCCGGCGTTTCGTGAAGCAGTTTCGCCGAGTTGAGAATCCCTCCTCCCCTTCTCGCGATCTCTTCATAGCTGAGGCCTTTGATTTTGTCCACGTATTCCATCTCCCGGCTTCCGGCGTAGACCAGATGGGTGTGGGAATCGCAGAAAGAGGGGAACACAAAGCGGCCGGAAGCGTCGAAGAGGGTCAACCCTCTAACTGATCCGCGATCCGAGCTACGTGATCCTGGATACGAGATAGGGGAATCTGAACCTTCTACCTCATTACGTGTATCGCGAATCGCGTATCGCGTATCGGGTTTCCCGGTTCCGAAATCTTTGATCCTCCCATCTTCAATCAGCAGCCAGGCGTCTTTAAGTGTTTTCAGCTTCGACATCTCATTTCCGGCGACAAAGGCACGGGGTGTTTCGTCCACATTGATAAGCTCTTTGATATGGGTGATCAGGATCGGTTGCATTGGGTTTGGAATTTCAGGGAGTTGTCGCAAAGGTAGAGAAATTTGATATTTTTATTATCTTTGCACTTGGAAACCAAATCTATCATCCTAACCTTTAACCTTATCCCATGAAAAAATTCACTCTTCTCTTTTCCCTGTTCATGATAGGGATTACGCTCTCTGTTTTTGCGAAAAAAGTCGAGGTTGAACAAGCCCGGCAAACCGGTATTAATTTTTATTTTGAACGGATCAATATCAACCAGTCTGTTCCGTTCGAAGCCCTGGCTATCACTGGAGAGACAGTTGTTGCCGATAACGGTATTACAGCATTTTATATTTTCAACATCGGAGAGCACGGGTATATCATCGTTACAGCCGATGATCAGCTTTATCCGGTGATTGGATACTCGTTTGAAACCACCTGGTCCAGTGAAGAGATCCCTCCTCATGTGCAATTCTGGCTCAACAATTACAAAGGCGAAATCCTGGAAGCTATCACCAATGGTTATCCGGCCGATCAGAACATCACAGATGCCTGGGCACGGTACAATTCCCCTGAACCGGTTGCGCTGCTTACCGAAGCTGTTCTGGATGTGGAACCTCTCGTTTCCAACATCTGGGATCAGGATTTCCCTTATAACGCGATGTGCCCCGAAGATGCTGCGGCAGGTGGTTCCTATAACGGACGTGTTCCCGTTGGCTGCGTCGCCACGGCGATGAGTCAGATCATGTACTACTGGCGCTGGCCTGAAACCGGACAGGGTTCTCACTGCATCAATCCGATACAACCTGAGTATGGTCAGCAATGTGCCGATTTCGGGAATACCACCTATGCATGGGACGGAATGACGGATAATCCCACCAAAGAGTGCGACCCGGTTGCCACCCTGGCCTGGCATTGCGGAATATCGGTAAACATGCAATATGGCCCCGACGGATCCGGGGCTTATACCTATATGGTTGCCAGCGCGTTGCAAACATATTTTAAATATTCAACCTCTGCAAACTATGCTCAGAAGTCCTCTTTCTCCACAAGCCAGTGGAATAATATGATTCATAACGACCTCGATGCCGGCAGACCGATCGAATATTCCGGTTCAGGTTCCGGTGGCGGACACGCATGGGTATGCGACGGATACCAGGGAACTGACTACTACCATATGAACTGGGGATGGGGTGGCGCTTATAACGGCTATTTTTACCTGAGCGGACTGACTCCCGGCGGAAGCTCATTCAACAGCAATCAGGCTGCCGTATTCCAGATCCAGCCAAATCCAGCCTATTACCCCACCTATTGTAACGGACAATCTGATCTCGTTACGTATGATTTCGGATCGCTGGAAGACGGGAGCGGACCACTCGCTGATTACGAAGACAACGCAGACTGCTCATGGCTGATTGCTCCGGATGACGGTGTTGAATCGATTACCCTCTCTTTCCTGCGGTTCGAACTGGCTTCCGGTGACGCACTGAACGTTTACGATGGCAACTCTGCCAGCGCACCGCTGCTCGGAACCTACACGGGAAGCTCACTGCCCCCGGATGTGTCATCCACCGGTCCGGCCATGTTTATCACCTTTACCACGGATGGAACAGGTACCGCCCAGGGCTTCCTGGCCGAATACAACTGTACCCTGCTCGATTTCTGTCAATCCAGCACGAACCTTACCGATCCCACAGGGGATATTGGTGATGGAAGCGGGGACTACCTCTACCGCAACAGCACCCTGTGCAAATGGTATATCAAACCTACAGACGCCGAAACGGTTATTCTGGATTTTAACAGCCTCAATACGGAGGAGATCAATGATAAAATCCAGGTTTATGACCTTGTCGCAGGAACCCTTCTCGGAACCTACTCAGGGGATGTGACCAATCCGCCTACCGGCATCACGGCCAACAGCGGCCAGATGCTTGTAATGTGGACCAGTAATAAGACGGTCAGAGGCGTTGGCTGGGATGCCAGCTATTCGATTACTGTCGCCACAGAAGAATCGGCTGCCGTGGATCACCTGTATGTCTATCCGAATCCTGCCCATGATTACCTGACTGTGAAATTCGACGTTGAGGGTCTTCACACCGTTCAGATCGACCTCTACTCCCTGAAGGGAAGCCTGGTGTACAGCGATCTCCTCCCGAACCTGACCGGACAGGTTGAAGAGCGTATCAACCTGATTCCCATTGCCAAAGGAGTTTATATGCTCCGTATTACCAGTGAGCAAGGAGTATCCAATACAAAGGTGATCGTTCAATAATAGCTTGACCCTCCCTCCCCTTCTCCTGAAGGGGAGGGCCAGGGAGGGATCGCCTGTTTTTTTTCAAAACCCCCGGATCATGAAACGGTTTGGAATTTTATTGTTCGTCATTGCAGTTCTTGCAGTGAACGCATTTCCGGAAACTATTTCCACACAAAAAGCTGCTCAGGTTGCCCTTCGGTTCATTTCAGAACGGTTCCCATCTGAAAAGTCAGGAGAAACGGCCGGGATGGAAATTAAGGAAACATTCATCGTCACGGATCAGGAGAGTCCGCTTTACTACATCTTTAATCTGGAACCCGACGGATGGATTGCAGTGTCTGCCGATGATGCTGTTCCACCGATCCTCGCTTACTCCTTCGAAGGCAGGTATGATGAAACCAACCAGGCTCCCCAGTTTACCGCCTGGATGAAACAATATGCAGATCAGATCCGGTATGCGGTTCGCGCAAAGATTGCGCCTTTTTCTCAGACCGAAACCCTGTGGAAGGAGTTATCAGATGCCAGATCCCAGATGCCAGATGACCAGAAAACTCAAATCCAGGATCCGGCATCAGGCATCCGGCATCCGGCATCCGGCATCCGGCATCTGG
>JAFGNY010000218.1 GCA_016926765.1 Bacteroidales bacterium
AAATCTCCGTTTTCATCATATACCGGGGAGACCGGGACGGTCCGGAAAGGGATGGTATGCTGATAAATGGAAGAGGAGGTGGCGGGATTTGTCTTGACGGCGCTCCCGTAAATGGATTCACCGAGGGTGATGAACCTGTTGAACTGATGTTCGATGTTGTTTCGGAATGAAAAACGATCGGCCCTGGTATCCATGTAAACCCCTTTCTCTCCCAGGTAGCCGGCCGATAAGAAAAAGTTTGTGTTTTCTTTGTTAGAGGCGATGGAAAGGTTGTATTCCTGCTCCGTCCCGGTTCCGAACATCACATCCATCCAGTCTGTATCCGGCAAATCTTCGATGCTTTCCGCCCCGAGCACATCCAGGGTGCTCCCGGTTCCGAAAGCATCCCGTGCCCTGATCCACTCTTCGGTATTCAGCAACCTGATATCCGTGGTGATGTTCCTCACCCCGTAACGGGCATTGGCACTGATGGTGGCTAGATCCCCTTCCCTGCCCCGCCGGGTGGTGATCAGGATCACCCCTCCTGCGGCCCTGGAACCGTATATGGCTGCCGAACCGGCATCCTTCAGGATCTCGACCGATGCAACATCACGCATGTTCAATCTGAAACCGGCATCCTGCGCAACTCCGTCCACCACATACAGGGGAGCCATCCCGTTCAGGGAGCCTGCACCCCGGATAATGATGTCCGCCTGACTTCCTGGCGTTCCCTCGCCTTTGGTGACCATAACCCCGGCTGCCATCCCGCTGATGGATTCGGCGAGACTCTTCGATGAAAAATCCCTGATGTCTTCGGCCCGGACCGATGAAACCGAACCGGTCAGTTCCGATCGCTTCTGGGTACCGTACCCGATCACCACCACCTCATCGAGCGACTGCACATCCTCCTGTAAAACAACATTATAAATATCTTTTGCTTCAGTGATCGTTTCCTGGTAGGGTTCGTACCCGACAAATGTAACCTTGAGGATCCCGCCTACGGGGGCGGATAATTCGAAATTTCCGTTCAGATCCGTGATGGTGCCTCCTGTCATTTCATCCGAAACATTGACCGTGATGGTCGCACCAACGACGATCTCCTGGTGATTGTCTGTCACACTTCCCGTGATCGTTTTTTGTTGCTGGGCACGGGCGGGAGTACCTGAAAGATAGCATATGAGACCCGCAGTGCAGGCTACAATTGACTTTAGGTGTTTCATGAAAGTAAGTTGTAAGGCAGACGATACTTCTCAGTACAGAAAAGAAAAGCGAAGCTTTGATACTCCGCTTTTCTTTTTATAAAAAAGATTGGCTCAATATTCTCTCACCTTGAACATCTTCAACACCTCGGAAGTCCCGTCTTCCCTCAATATTCTGTGAATATAGAGCCCCTGGCGTGGTTCCCTCTCAAGCAGCTGACCCATGATCGTATAGTACTCATGGCCGATGATCCGTGCATCCGATTCAATTACCCCGGGAATGCCGGTCGACTGGGGACAGGGCACCGTATATCCTTTTTCCGGCGTGTTGTTGGAAAGGAACAGTCCGCCTTCATAATCATCACTCCAGATCTCGGGGCTTGTTTTTGTACCGGTGTAGGCAAGCGTTCTGAAAATCGCACCGGTTCCCGGATCGATCGCGGTTGCTTCCGGTATTTCCGCAGGCCACATCCACCAGTTGGCACCCGGATTATCGGCAGTGAACTCAAAGCCGAAAACCTGTCCGTAAATGTAGACAATTGAATCAATGCCGGTTGCCGCTTCCACATTCATCGTGCTTGCCATCTGAATGATATTCCAGGTGGCTGCAAAGATGTTCTCATCGATCTGCTTCAGGCGGTTGGTCCCGCCACTCACATCCCCGTAATTGGTCCACTTGTTGATGGCGAGTGCGCGTGTGGCTCCTGCTGCTGTCGGAGTTTCCTTCAGCCAGTTTACCCAGGGAGTTCCGGTTACATCAACCGCGAATGTGAAGGTTTCATCCGCTTCAATGTCATTTGAAGCTGCAAATGCCCCCTGGGCACAATCCCACTTAACGATATAATATCCGTCTGCATCTTTCGGATTATTCAGTGTTTGTGCATTGGAAATCATCATCATCGTTAAGAAAGACAACATGAGTAAGGTAAATTTTTTCATACGCTTTGTTTTTATGATTAAACACTGACGTAAAGATAAGGAGCGCAACTGCTCGGAGAGGAAAAATCATTGAAAATATAGACCGTTATATACTCTATATGCTTGTACGACAATTTTTTAATGATTTTACCACATCTAAAAATATAGATCCGAAACAGGGATTTTCCCTTGAATACGGCCCGCATCCCTCTGCCCGGGACTGTGCCGGTTTAGAAATTTCCAAATCATATCGTAGATTTAACACATGGGAAAAAGGAAAGTGTTTCCGGTTGTACTGTTGTTCTGCTTTGTTTCGCAAATAAGCGTAAGCGGGCAAAGTGTTTCATTTGCCGATGATGAAAAAGAACGGGGATATTTCGATCGCCCGTACCTGCGATACGAAGCCGAACCGGGGAAATGCGAGACAGATGGAACCTTTCCGGAACCCACGTTCGACCAGCGATTGATCCATTGCGAGGCATCCAATCAAATTGCCGTTCAGCTTGTCGCCCGCGACTCCTATGTCCGGTGGACAAGCGATCAGCGTGCAGGTGGACTGACCCTCCGGTTCTCCCTGCCCGACGACCCGGAAGGGAAAGGGACCACCGGGACCCTGATATTGTATGTGGAGGGAGATTCCGTGCAAACCATCTTTCTCAACTCGTACTGGGCCTGGCAATATATCTTGAAATCCGGAAGCAAGTATCCCGACAATACACCCGATGAGGAAGCCAAGTTTCCGAGAATGCGCTTCGACGAAATTCATTTGAAATTAGACCATAAAATTCCGGAAAATGCAACCTTCCGGCTGGCCAAGGCCGATGACAACGAGGTGCCCTATACCATCGATTTCGTTGAACTTGAGGAGATTCCGGAAGCCGTTTCCTTTGAATCGGTTACAGATGAGAACAAGGTCCTCTACACGCCGGGGGAGGGAAACCTTCCTTACTTTATTTCACAGAACCCGGGTAAAACCATCTATCTTCCAGAAGGAAAATACGAGGTGGACGACCGGATCATCATCACCGGGGACGGAACGAAATTGACCGGAGCGGGCATGTGGTACACCGAACTCTATTTTACCGCTTCTTCAGATGATAAAAGCACCTACAACAATCGGGGGATCGAAACCTACAGCAGCAATGTGGTCCTGGAAGGCTTATACCTGAATACGGTCAATAACAAGCGTTATTACGACAACGATCCAGTCTACCAGGTGGGGAAAGGGCTCATGGGCAGCTTTGGTTCCGGTTCCGCGATCCGGAACCTGTGGGTTGAACATTTCGAATGCGGGGGATGGATTGAGGGTGCAGAGAACCTGAATATCCAGCATTCCCGCTTCCGCAACAATTACGCAGATGGTATGAATCTGGCCAACGGATGCAGGAATTCGGTAGTGGAGCACTGCAGTTTCCGCAACAACGGAGATGACGACATGGCTTCCTGGTCACGGGCAGAAGGATTGTGTGAGAACAATGCCTACCGGTACTGCATCAGCGAAAATAACTGGCGCGCCTCGGGACTGGGTTTTTTCGGCGGGAAACAGAACAGGGCATACAACATTGTGATCACCGACCCCATGGAAGCCGGGTTCCGGGTGACCTGCGATTTTCCGGGGATGCCGTTCAGCAGCGACGGTTACAGCGAATTATTCAACATCTCTGTGTATAAAGGAGGCGTGGCCAGCGGAACTGCAGGGATCAGCGGAGATCTGTGGGGAAACCAGCAGGGGGCATTGCATGTGAACAGCAGTACCCGGTATGATCTGCAGAATATCCACATCCACGACATTGATTTTTATGACTCGAAAAATGACGCGATCTTTATCGGCAGCACTGTCTATTCCATAAGAAATTTGATATTCAAGGACATATTTATCAACGGGACCGGACGATACGGGATCTACTTCTACAACACCAAAGGAAGCGGAAGGTATTGCAATATCCGGTACGAAAACATCGGGGCTTCCTCCGGCACCAATGCGATCCCGTCCTCCTTCACATTCATCGAGGGTTGCAGCGGTGTATCCGTTCCCGACAGCCAGTCCCCGGGGATCCGGCTCATTTCACTGGACGGGAATCTCCACATCGGGGGGTTGCAAAACACGATGGTGTCGGTGTACGATATCTGGGGAAGAAAGCGATACCACGCATCAGGGCAGAGTGAACCGGTCATTGTTCCCAATTTGAATCCGGGAATTTACATTGTCAGCTGGGACGATCACCAGATCAGGAAAGTATTCGTGGATTAGTCAGATCGATCTGATCTCCATGACCTTCTGGGTGAACTGATCCGAAGGGCAGCTGGCTTTTCCCTTTATTTTTGTTTTGTAGGTGTAAATGGTGTTGACAGAGTAATCCAGAAAACTTGCGATCTTTTCATTGTCATGTATTCCCAGACGAATCAAAGCGTAGATTCTCAGATCTGTATTCAGTACCTGGTCATCCTTTAACCGGATTTGCTCTTCGGGCTTAAGGAGGCTGTTGAATTCTTCGACGAAGTTGGGGAACAATTTCAAAAATATCTTGTCAAACCGTTCATACAGTGCCCTCCTTTCATTTTGAACATTGAGGTTCTGCGGAATTTTCTTCAGTCCTTCGAATTGCTTCGCCACCACCTTGCGCCGGACCCATTTCTGAAGACTTTCTAATTTTTCGATATACTCTGAATTCTGGTTGAAAAAATAGGCGATGTATTCATCCTTGATTTTGTTTGCTTCCGTCAGCTTATCATTGGACTCCCGTATGGCGAGCCGTGCCTTGTTAAGCCTCCTGAACGAAATCAGGATGATGACGAGTGCGACGATCAAAGCTACAGACAGGAGTGATACGAAGAGAGAGATCTCGGTGATCCTGTCCCGCTGTCTTTTGATCACATTCATCTGTTCCCCCTCGATGATGGGCAGGATCTGTCCAATCTCCAGTTTCCGGTGACGGGCATTGAAAAACGAAGCGTCATCCAGTGCTTCCATAATATACCGGTAAGCCCGTTGTTCCTCACCTTTTTCATACAGCAGATTCGCCAGGTTCCGCAATGCCACTGTCTCCATTGTAGCCGTCTGAACATCGGCAATGGCGGCCCGGGCAAAATAGGCAATGGCTTCATCGGGAAATCCGGTCATGTGATAAATGTGGCCCAGGCTTGACGTTGCAATGGCGTAGCGGTTTCCTTTCAGTTCAAAATGGTTCATCCAGTATTCAAAGGCATCCCTTGCACCGTTCCAGTCAGATTGTTTCATTCTGAGCAGACTTTCGATCGCCCAGTACTCACTCGTGCCAGGGACAACAAAAAGCATGGAACTATCCAGATACATGTTCCCCTTTGAAATGTACTGGGGCATGAAATGCGGATCGCGCACATAGTCTGCCAGATCATAATAAGCGCGTGCCAGAATGGAATAAAGGCTGCTTTTCAATGAATCGTTTAAGGCATCCGGACTTACCGAGTTGAGGGTATCAATGGCTTCCTTGAAGAGCCCGGAGGAGAGCAGTACGAATCCTTCCCTGATCCTGACATGACCAGTCAGCGATCTGTCCTGAAGACGAAAGGCAATGTTTTTGGCTTTGTTAATATAGTGTTGGGCCGAGTCGTAAACATACGATTGGTACTCATCCACCAGCTGAAGGCTCAAGAAGAACCGTTGTTTTAGATCATGGGAAGATCCAGCTGACAGAAGGGCATCCTTTTTCGTTTGTATGGCGGCTTCTTTCTGTTTAATATATGAACGCTTCTGATCAAGCGTTCTGTCCAGCTCCGGCAGAAGTTCCTTGTACTCCTGCGCTGAAGCACAAAAGAAGCTTGTAATCAGCAATATCAGGAATATATTGGATCTCATCTTATCCGGTCCCGTTTTATGTTTCATGATCCGAATCGATACAGTTCCCCGCATGAAAACGAATGATCAATCACCGGCCATTTCGTGTTGGTCATCCATCAGTTTCCGGCTTGATAATGCGGTAATTCCCGCTCAGGTGCATCAGGCTGAACAGGTACAAAAGGCCGTCGTAGTAAGGATCGAAATACCCGTCCTCATAGGGTTTCAGCTCGGTATTCCAGAGGGCATCCACAAATTTCCAGCTCTTCGCCTGGGTTCCCATGAGGGATGCCGCCGCAGAGGTGGAGACCAGTCCCAGGGAGTGCCGCAGTTTCTGGTATCCCCCCGCCGGGAGGATCCATTCGGGAAGGGTCCCGTCCACATTGAACTGGTCCTCGAATGT
>JAFGNY010000219.1 GCA_016926765.1 Bacteroidales bacterium
AATCAGAATGTATACGGGGTATATGTTCAGAAATTCCTGAAAACCTCGGGGACCCGGCAGTTTACAAACACAGGCAAAGTTGTTTATCCTATCAACAATCTGACGATAAGACAATGCGGCAATCTTGGTCTTACTTCCGACAACCCGGTTTTTATGACGTATGATGTCTCTGAAAAAATCTATGTTACACGACTTGATACAAGTGGTAATTTCGTTTGGCCCGGGGATCATGTTACCGTCAGTTCAACCACCGCAACGCCGGGAAACCCTAAAATGAGATATTGTCTTACTCCCGACGGGCCGAATCGTTTTGCCTGCACATGGACCGAGAACCGGTTTGTAACTTATCTCGGTTACGCACAGGGGATCTCTATCGGAGGCCTGATCGGGCTTACCGTCGACACCGAAGGCGGTGTTGCTCCTGAGATCACAGTAGATCACGGCACACTGCAGCTTGTTTCAACCGTATTTCCTGCTGAAGCCGACCAGGAGGTAAATTGGAGTATCGTGCCCGGATCAGGCAGCGCCTCGATAAGCGCTTCGGGGCTGGTGACGGCCATCTCCAACGGAGATGTCTTTGCCGTGGCTGCTGCCGTGCAGGATACAACGGTAACGGACACCCTCGCCATCGATATCACCGGCCAAACAACAGGCATCCACCAGAACGACCCCCAGACCATGAAGATAAGTCCTGTCCCAAACAACGGGAAATTCACACTAACCATCAGCAGCTATGGGGAAACATCCTGGGAACTTAGTGTTTACAACAATTCCGGTGTAAAGATCTATAGCGATAACATCACCACTTCCGGTGGAATAAGGTCTATCCCGGTTGACCTTGGCTTAATCCCCGAAGGGCTTTATACTGTTGCACTGACCAGCGGGGACAGACAACTTGTGCGTAAAATCATGGTGAGCAGGTAGTTTTTCTAATGAAGCTTTCCGGATTACTCCTTGATAAACTTATTGCTGGAAAGATGGTCGCCGGCTGTTACCCGGAGAAGGTAAATTCCCTTTGCCAGCCCGGTTACATCGATGGAATTGATTCCTACAGATACCATATAACTTCCGGTTAACCTGCTATGGATATCGAAGATTTCAATCTTTCCGCTGACTTCACTTCTTACATTCAGGATGGATGAAGCCGGATTGGGGTAGATGGTGATTATGGAAGAGGCCAGGTTCTCTTCCATTCCGATATAGGTGATCTCAAAACTTTGTTCAGGGGAGAATCCAGAGCCGGAAAGGGAATGATCCAATGCCTGTACACTCCAGTAATAGGTTCCGGCCGGGAGGTCTTTCACCCGCCACGCAGTATCCTGGTTCACATTTCCGGTGGAGAACACACGGCGAAATCCATTGTCAGGATTGGTTACCGGAGAAAGAACATCGCAGGAGGCTGGTGCAGTTCCCAGATAGAGGTTATAGGTCAGGGCCGCTGAAGGGGTTTTATCGTCGGTTGACGGAGACCAGTGAAAGGTGACATCATTGAGGTCGATATCGACCATAAGACCCTGAGGTTCCTCCGGGGGATCATTGGTGCCAAACGTATTGGTTCCCATGGTGTTCCGGAAGATCTGCGTCATCGGAAGACCGGTCGTCATCTCGGCAATCCCGGTGAGGAGGAGGTCCGCATCCCCGTCGTTGTCGAAATCTCCGAACCGGATCTGGCTGAAGGACCGGGCCGGAAGGTTACTCTGAAAAACGGTGAAGTGACCCTCCCCATCGTTCACATAGAGTTCGGTCAGCGCTTCTCCGCAGCAGAGGGCGCCTGTGATGGCAAGGTCGGGATCGCCGTCGTGATCAAAATCTGCTACATCTATCTGGCCTACCCATTCCCCCACAATTCCACTGCTCAGTTTGGTAAAGATGTCATTCCCATCGTTCCGGTAAACCCGGGCAATGTAAGCTCCCGTGAGATCGTTCCCCATATAGATGATATCAAGGTCCAGATCCTTATCTATGTCAAGAAATATAGTGTATCCGTAAGCAACACTATCAAACGGAATTTGCGTGTCGGTGAAACTTCCTTCCCCGTCATTTCTCATCAACCTGCTGGCATAGGTGTATTCAAAAAAGCCAGTGATAAAAAGGTCTTCATCCCCGTCGTTGTCGTAATCACCGAAGGTATACGAGGCACTCAACGAGGCCGGAAGTTTGGCATCCACCTGCAGAAATGTCCCATCCCCATTGTTGTGATAAAGCCTGGCAACCGGTGTGTAATAGGAGGAATCGCCGGCAACTACCACATCCAGCCAGTTGTCCCTGTTCTCATCCACCCAGAGTGCGATTCCTTGTGTGATTCCTGTGAACGGAGTATCCACAGCTGAGAATATCCCGGAATCGTTGTTGAAAAGTAACGTTATTCCTTCCCCAAGATCGTTCATTCCACATACCAACAGATCAAGATCGTCATCGTTATCATAGTCGCCCCAGCGGGCTGTTCCCTGATATAATGCAGGAAATTCACCGGGAACCTCTGTCAAAACGTCATTGATATTTTCATAAACCACCGTGGCGGATGTCCAGTCGGCACGTTGGCCGTTGATGACCAGATCCAGATCTCCGTCATTGTCATAGTCACCCCAGCAGCTGCCACCATTGGCAAGACCCGGAAGGGAAAGAGGGATCTCCTGGAAACTTTGACTAAAGAGATGGGCGCTGGCCAGGATGAACAGGGCAGAAAATAAATGTTTTATTGTCATATAAGGTATATATGTCGGTATTTTCATGTGCAAAGATACAATTTTCAAAAGACGCCAGGATAATTTATGTGAAGGTTTCCATGAAAAGGAAAGAGGTTAGTGCATCTTCATGGCACAGGCATCTTCCAGCGCTTCATGAAATGTCATCGGACGGATACCCAGGGACTTGAGCAACTCGTCATCCCGTGCCACCACTTCCACGCGCATACTGTTTACAAGGTGAATCGCCAGGGGAAAGGAGGCAGGAGTAAGGAGGTACAGCCAGAGGGATGACAACCGTGAAAACGATACAGGCAGGGCGTAAATACGGCGCTTCAACCCCCTGAAACGGGCCAGTTGAATCAACATCTCCTGGTACGTCATGACATCGGGTCCGCCAATGTCGAAATTCTTGTCGAAACATGCTTCGTTGAAGAAAACTTTCTCCAGACACTGAATCACATCCCTGACGGAGATCGGTTGAGAACGGGTTAGCAACCACTTCGGGGCAATGATAACAGGTAGTTTGATCACCAGGTTCCGTATAATTTCGAACGAAGAGCTACCCAACCCAATGATAATTCCGGCTCTGAGCGTTGTTAAGCGATAGGTTCCTCCACTGAGGATCTCTTCAACATTTTTACGGGAAGCCAGGTGTTTCGAAAGATGGATATCATTGCAAATGCCACTGAGAAAAATCACATGTTTTACCTGGGTGGCGTTCATATACTCCCTGAAGTTGTGTGCTGAAATCGCTTCAGCAACATCAAATCCCTTTCTCTTGGAGGTCATGGAGTGAA
>JAFGNY010000220.1 GCA_016926765.1 Bacteroidales bacterium
AAATTTATACATATTTTTGCCATGCTAATTTATGACATTTCAGAATACCGGGAAGTCATTATACTAAAACAAATTCTCCGGAGTTTTATTTTATATGCAGTACATCCCATCAAAAAGAAGATTTTCACTGGCTGTTCTGATCCTGACTGCCGGGATCTTTCTGTTCGCTACATCCTGTTCAAACACCAGGTATTACAACAGGTATAACAAAGACAAGGCCTGTAAAATGGAAGACCAGGGAGCGAAAAAAGCCAGAAAGAACAAATAGGAGCCATGAAGTTAAAATACAAATTTCTGTTTGTGATCGTTCTGTTCATTGCGATTTCAACTATTTTTGAAAGCTGTACCGCCCAACGGTATCCCCGACGTTATCCAAAATCGCGAAAAGATTGCAACTGTCCCTCTTTCAGCCAGCGCCTGCCCCTCTCATCCAGCACGATGACGCCCCTTTGGTAAAGCTTCAGAGCCTTCTTTCAGAACAGATACCAGCCTGTGCCTTACCACCTGTTCTTGATTGGATCATCGCGCATCCGGTTCGCCTTCTCATTACCTGGGGAAGAAAAACCAAATCGGGGGATTTTCGCCCGCCGAAAAAGGGTTCGCCTGCCATCATTTCTGTTAACAGAACGCTGAATCCTTCTGCTTTCCTGATCACGCTGATCCATGAAATGGCGCACTTCCAGGTATTTGAAAAACACTGCAAACCAGGGTTCCTGAAGCGACGCCACCGGGTACCCCCTCACGGAAAGGAGTGGAAAGAGGATTTCAGGCAGCTCATGAAGCCTTATCTTTCACCGGATATTTTCCCTGAGAACATCCTGGTGGCGCTGTCCGTCCATATGCAAAACCCACGCGCTTCAACTTACAGCGATCCTGATCTTGCGCGGCTTCTTCTCGGTGTTGACATTGAAAAAAACGGCCTTTTGATTGAAGAACTAACTGAAGGGGCTACCTTTGTTACGGATTCAGGAATGCTGTTCAGGAAAGAGGGTAAACTCAGGAGACGGTATCGCTGCATTCGATTGAAAGACAGGAAACTTTATCTTTTCTCCCCGCTTGCCCGGGTTTTCCCGGCAGATACTTAAAAAAACCGGCTCTTCAGTTGGATTTCTGCCTCTTTATTCTAAATTTGCAAGGAACCAACTCTCCCTGCTATGTCGAAACATTATTTTTGTGTGATCATGGCGGGCGGCATCGGCGCCCGTTTCTGGCCTATGAGCCGGACCTCGCATCCAAAACAATTCATTGATATCCTGGGAACAGGAGAGACCCTGATTCAGCAAACATTCAACCGGTTCAGAAAGATCTGTCCGCCCGAAAATATTTATATCGTCACGAATGAAATTTATCAAGAGCTGATCCAGGAGCAAATTCCGGAAATCACCTCCCAACAGATCCTCTGCGAGCCTTCCCGGCGAAACACAGCCCCGTGCATTGCCTATGCAAACTACTGTATCCTGGCCCGTGATCCGGAGGCCTTGATCGTGGTCGCCCCATCCGACCACATTATCCTGAAAGAAGATATCTTCCTTGATAACATCCGTTCGGCTCTTCAGGCCGCTTCGGAAAACAACTGGCTACTGACGCTGGGTATTAAACCCAGCCGTCCGGATACGGGTTACGGCTATATCCAATTTACCGAGGGAGAGGTCTATCCAAAAGACCCACAGATACGGAAGGTGAAAACATTCACTGAAAAGCCCGATCTCGATCTTGCCAAAACCTTTCTGAAATGCGGGGATTTTTTATGGAATTCAGGGATTTTTATCTGGTCGCTGAAATCCATCATGCAGGCGTTTGAATCTTACCTGCCCGAGGTGGATACCCTCTTCAAAAAAGGGATCGGGAAATTCGGAACCTCGGACGAAAAAGAATATATCACCGAAACTTACCTGGTGTGTAAAAGTATTTCCATTGACTATGGCGTGATGGAAAAGGCTCCCAATGTATTTGTACTTGCAGTTGATTTCGGCTGGTCCGACCTGGGAACATGGGGATCGCTCTACGAGAACCGAACCCAGGACGAAAACGGAAACGCGGTGGTGGGCAAGAACGTGATGCTGTACGACTCCACCAACTGCATCGTGAACATGCCTAACGATAAACTGGTAGTGCTGGAAGGATTGAACGACTACATCGTTGTTGAATCGGAGAATGTCCTTCTTGTTTGCAAGAAAACCGATGAACAACAGATCCGCCAGTTTGTGAACGACGTACGGCTTGAAAAAGGGGAAAAGTTTGTGTAAACAGTAAGGGCGGGTTTGGAACCCGCCCTTACAATTTTATTTCATGTGTTCTCCAAGAAATTTCTCCATTGCCCGGTAAAAATCAAACCGGTTCTCTTCATTATGGAACCCGTGCCCTTCGTTATCTTTCACCATATATTCAACCACGATTCCTCGGGTTTTCAAAGCCTGAACCACCTGGTCTGATTCATCCTTGTTCACACGCGGATCGTTAGCGCCCTGGGCGATGAACAACGGAGCTACTATTTTTTCGGCATTCAGCGCCGGAGAGGTTTCCACAAACTGGAGAGAGTCGGTCACCGGATTTCCCACCATCTCATACATCATCTCAAGGAATGGCTTCCAGTAGGGAGGGATGGTCTTCATAAACGTAAAGAGGTTGGATACGCCTACATAATCAATCCCGGCGGCATAAAGATCCGGGGTTTTCACTAATCCTTCAAGAGTAGCATATCCACCGTAACTGCCACCATAGATAGCAATCCGGTCTTGATCTGCAATCCCTTTTTCAATCAGCCATTGCGTTCCATCGGTGATGTCATCCTGCATGGTGAGGCCCCACTGCTTGAAACTCTTTTCCCAGAATTTCTTTCCGTACCCTGTCGACCCCCTGAAATTCATCTGAAAAACAGCATATCCCCGGTTGGCCAGGAACTGTATTTCAGGATTGAATCCCCAACTGTCGCGTCCCCAGGGTCCTCCGTGCGGATTCACCACAACAGGAAGGTCTTCAGCGTTTTCCAATGTGTAGCCCAGAGGCAATGTAAGGTAACCATGAATCGTAAGCCCGTCGCGCGACTGATAGTCAACAGGTACCTGCGAAGCCATTTCATTTTCATCAATCCAGGGACTTACGTCAACGATTTTTGTCAGCTGGTCAGTGTTCTTATCATAGATGTAATAAGCACCGAGTGAACGGTCGCTATAGGTGCGGATGATAAATTTATCCTCTGCTTTGGTCATGCCCGTGATGGCAATTTCATAGGCTCCAAGTTCGGTATTCAACCGTTCAAACAGTTGTTTTGTTTCGTCATCAAAAAAGTGACGTTCCCCTTTCCAGGATTCATAATTTGCAGTGGTCAGCACCTTGCGTTTCTGTGAAAAACTTAACGCGTCCACATCGTAATCCGGATTCTCGTAAAGGACTTCGATCTCTTTCCCGTTAGCCAGGTCAAAGATGACGGCCGCGGCTTTATCCCGTCCGAGGTTGGAAACAGCATACACGTTCTGGTTATCAAAGGTGAAGAACTGCGGATTCATCGTCTCTTTAAAGCTGGTAGTCAGCACTACCCTGAACGGATCACTCTCCTTCTCGCGGTACAGGATCTGTGAATTGACCCCGTCGAGCGCCATGGCGGCTCTCAGTTTGCCCTCGTGATCAAACATCCATGCCTGAATGGTGCCTGGATTCTCGGCCAGCATCTCCATTTCGCCGGTTTCGATATTCAGCCGGTAAGGGTCAAATACCTGTTCATTGCGTTTGTTCATGCCGATAATGACCTCCGTGGGGAAATTCTCCAGGTCATCGATGATCTCAGTCCGAACCTTCGGAAAATCGGTGAAGCAAACCAGGTCGGAACCATCTACATCGACTCCGTAAAGCCTGAAATTCTCATCTCCCCCTGTATCTTTCATAAAGAGGATCCGTGTCGGATTTTTCCAGAAGTAACCGGAAATGTCACGATCGGTTTCGGAGGTGAGACGAATCGCCGTATCGGAGCCGATCTCCTGGACGAAAATATTCATCCTGTTTTCATAGGGAGCCATGTAGGAGTAATATTTTCCATCAGGAGAGATCCGGTAACGGGATTGATCAGGATTTTTAAAAAAATCTTCCAGGGGAATTTGCTTTGCTTGCATCGGTTTTTCTTTACATCCTCCCAGCAGGATGCCCATGCCTAAGAGGGCCACCATCAGGAGGTTAATTCTCATTGTTGTTTTCATTTGATAATAATTTTGATTTTAGTGGTTAAATGGAATATCCATTAGTATCATTCGCGGTTGGCATGAACGGCGTTTGTATGGATATTTCATGTGTAAGGATTGAATGAATTTCTGTTTGTAAATGAACGAGCTCAAAGATACAATTATCTGATCAATATTCGTCCCAGCTTTTAATCTTAATCCCTTCGTCCAGCTTGCAGATGCCATAGATAAAGGCGCTGGCGAGCCGGGCGTTGGTAATGAGCGGGATATTGAAATCCACGGCTGTCCGCCGGATAGTGTAATCGTTGTTCAACTCTGTTTTGGAGAGGTCTTTCGGGATGTTGATGACGAGGTCGATCCGCTTTTCACGGAGATAGGTCAGGGTGTTGGGCTGTTCAGGTTCATCCGGCCAGTGAAGGATGGTAGCCGGAATGCCATTGTCGTGCAGGTAGAGCGCTGACCCCCGGGTGGCATAAATCCGAAATCCTTTATCAGCAAGCATCCGGGCGCTCTGCAGGAGTTCGAGCTTGGAACGGGCATCCCCCGTGGAGAGGAGGATGTTCTTTTCGGGGATTCTGTATCCTACCGAGAGCATCGCCATGAGCAGGGTTTCGTAATAATTCTCGCCAATACAACCCACTTCGCCGGTGGAAGCCATCTCAACTCCCAGCACCGGGTCGGCTTTTTGCAGGCGCGAAAAAGAGAACTGTGGCGCTTTCACACCGATGTAATCGAGATCAAATGCCGATTTGCCTGGTTTTTCGGTGGGGAGCCCAAGCATCACCCGGGTAGCCAGTTCGATAAAATTGATCTTGATCACTTTAGAGACAAATGGAAAGGAGCGGGAAGCGCGCAAATTGCATTCGATCACCTTGATGTCATTATCCTTTGCCAGAAACTGCATGTTAAACGGTCCTGAGATTTGCAGTGCGCGTGCGATATCCCGTGAGATGCGCTTGATGCGCCGGGCGGTCTCAAAGTAGATCTTCTGGGCCGGGAAGACCATGGTGGCATCACCTGAATGAACTCCTGCAAATTCAATGTGTTCGGAGATGGCATAGGCGATGATCTCTCCCTTGTCGGCCACAGCATCCATCTCAATCTCTTTGGCGTTCTGGATGAACTCCGAAACCACCACCGGGTACTCTTTAGAGACCCGCGCTGCCAAGTTCAGAAAAAGATCCAGCTCATCATAATTAGAGACAACGTTCATTGCAGCGCCGGAAAGAACATACGAGGGCCTGATCAGCACGGGGAATCCCACCACCTTGACAAACTGATGGATTTCCTCCAGGGAGGAGAGCTCCTGCCAACGTGGCTGGTCCACCTCCAGATCATCCAGGAGAGAGGAGAAACGGTGACGGTTTTCGGCCTGGTCGATGTGTTCGGGAGAGGTGCCCAGGATCTTCACGCCGCTGTGGAAGAGGGGCATGGCAAGGTTGTTGGCGATTTGCCCCCCGGTGGAGACGATCACGCCTTTCGGCTCTTCCAGTTCAATGATGTCCATTACCCGTTCAAACGATAGCTCATCGAAGTAGAGCCTGTCGCAGATGTCATAGTCGGTGCTCACGGTCTCAGGGTTCACGTTGATCATCACCGACCGGTAACCCTCATTCCTGACAGTCATCAGAGCATTCACCGAACACCAGTCGAACTCCACGGAACTCCCGATGCGGTAAGCTCCCGAACCAATGACGATCACCGACTTCCCGTCCTGTTCGGGGATGATATCGCTTTCCGTTGCGTTGTAAGTGAGGTAGAGGTAGTTTGTTTGAGCCGGGTATTCCGCTGCCAGGGTGTCAATCTGTTTGATAAACGGAAAGATCCCTGCCTCTTTTCTGTACTCTCTCACCTGTTGCATCTTCTCTCGCATGTTTCCTCCGTCTTTCAGCACAAAGCGTGCGAGTTGAAAGTCAGAGAACCCCTTTTTCTTAGCCAGGGCTAAGGTTTCCGGCGGAATTCCTTCTAACGACTGAAACCTTTTCAGATCCTGCATCAGGTCAAAGATCGATTTCAGCTTCACCAGGAACCACCGGTCGATGCGGGTCAGGTCATGGATCTTATCGATTGAGAATCCTTCCTGAAAAGCGCTTGCTATACAGTAGATACGCATGTCGGTGGGTTCGGCAAGAGCGGTTTCGATATCCGGGAAGTCGAGGTCGTTATTCCCAACAAACCCGTGCATCCCCTGCCCTACCATCCGCAATCCCTTCTGGATCGCCTCTTCAAAGGTGCGTCCGATCGCCATCACCTCTCCCACACTCTTCATGCTGGAGCCAATCTCTTTCGAAACCCCAATGAATTTATTCAGGTCCCATCGGGGGATCTTACAAACGATGTAATCGAGTGCAGGTTCAAAAAAAGCTGTGGTGGTCTTCGTGATGGAATTTTTCAGCTCATGCAATCCGTACCCGAGCGCCAGTTTGGCCGCGACAAATGCCAGCGGGTAGCCGGTGGCTTTGGAGGCCAGCGCCGAGGAGCGCGAAAGGCGGGCATTGACCTCAATCACCCGGTAATCTTCCGATGCAGGGTCCAGGGCATACTGCACGTTGCACTCCCCAACAATTCCGACATTGCGAATGATGCTGATAGAGAGTTGTCTGAGTTTATGGTATTCGCTGTTGGTAAGGGTTTGTGATGGCGCTACCACGATGCTCTCCCCGGTATGGATGCCGAGCGGATCAAAGTTTTCCATGTTGCACACCGTGATGCAATTGTCATAGCCATCACGCACCACTTCGTACTCCACCTCCTTCCATCCTTTCAGCGACTCTTCGACAAGGATCTGGCCGGAGTAAGAAAAGGCCTTTTCGGCGAGTTTCAGAAGTTCCTCTTCGTTGTTACAGAAACCCGACCCCTGTCCGCCCAGCGTGAAGGCTGCCCTGACGATAACGGGAAAACCCATCTCGCCGGAAGCTTTGAGAGCCTCTTCCGTGGTTGTGACAGCAACGCTTTTTGGCGTTTTGACCTCGATGGATCTGAGTTTACGGGCAAACAGTTCCCTGTCTTCTGTTTCGATGATCGCCTCTACCGGGGTTCCCAGCACTTTCACGCCATACTTCTCCAGGATGCCCTCATGGAAAAGCTGAATGCCGCAGTTCAGCGCGGTCTGGCCTCCGAAAGCCAGCAGAATCCCATCCGGCCTCTCCTTTTCAATGATCTGCTCCACGAAATATGGGGTCACCGGGAGAAAATAGATCTTGTCGGCGATCCCTTCCGAGGTTTGAACAGTCGCAATATTCGGATTGATCAGAATGGAGGTGATCCCCTCCTCCCTTAGCGCTTTGAGCGCCTGGGAACCGCTGTAGTCAAATTCACCCGCCTCCCCTATTTTGAGGGCTCCGCTGCCCAGCACCAGCACTTTCTGTAGAGTTTCCTTTGCTTTCATCGTGTACGATCAATCAGGTTCAGGAACTCGTCAAAGAGGTATTCGGTATCGGTAGGGCCACTGGAGGCTTCGGGGTGAAACTGGACCGAGAAAACAGGCCGGCTCCTGTGCCGCATCCCTTCGTTGGTTTGATCGTTGAGGTTGATAAAGAAGGTTTCCCATTCCTCTCCCAAACTTTCATCATTTATCGCGTACCCATGGTTTTGTGAAGTTATGAAGGCTTGATCCGTACCTTTCATCAGCACCGGCTGATTATGGCTCCGGTGACCATATTTCAGCTTGTAGGTGTCGGCGCCCGAAGCCAGCGCCAGTAATTGGTTCCCCAGGCAAATCCCGAAAATGGGCTTCTCCCGGTCAATGGCCCATCGCAGGTGGTCAATGGTTTTCACGCACATCTTCGGATCCCCCGGACCATTGGAGATAAAGAGGCCATCATAGGTTTCGCCCGAAAAATCATGATCCCATGGAACCCGGATCACCGTGGTGTCCCTTTTCAGAAAATGTCGGATGATGTTATATTTCACTCCGCAGTCGACCAGCAGGATCCGTCTCGATCCCTTGCCGTACACCTCTTTTTGTAGCGTGCTTACCTGAGCCACCAGGTTCTCCCGGTTCGGATCAGTGAATTCAACCGGCTCTCCTTCAAACTCGATTTTTCCTGGCATTGCTCCCCTCTCCCGGATCAGCTTGGTCAGCGCCCGTGTATCGATGCCTGTGAGTCCGGGGATCCCGCTGCGCCGAAGCCATTGGCCCAGACTTTCACTGGCGTTCCAGTGGCTGTACTCTTCCGAATAATCGGCAATGATCAGTCCGGTGATCTGCAGGCGGTCTGATTCATAGAATTTAAAGAGGTCGTGTTCGGTGATGCCTGACGGAACGCCGTAATTGCCGATCAGGGGGTAGGTGAGCACGAGAATCTGACCGCGGTACGACGGATCGGTGAGGCTTTCGGGATAGCCCGTCATCGCCGTATTGAAAACTACCTCTCCGGCCACAGAGCGTTCACAGCCAAAGGACCGGCCATAAAATACTGTTCCGTCTTCCAGAATCAGTCGTGTTTTTCTCATGGATTGAAAAGGACTTTTTCATTCCAAAGATAAAAGAAATAGCTAGATTTGTGCGTTGTTAGTTGTATCATGGATATTTACCTCCGCAAGAAACGATGGAAATGGATCCTCTTTATCGGGGCCATCCTGATCGTTTCCGCTTCTCTCTATTACTCCAACATCCTCGTGGAACAGATCCGTCATGACGAACGAAAAAATGTCCAGATCTGGGCCGACGCCATCCACCGGAAAGCCGACCTGGTCAACTTCACCAATATCCTCTTTGAACAAATCAAGAACGAAGAGCGGAAACGCGTGGTGATGCTGGCCGAAGCCCAGAAACGGCTCAATAATGCCACATCCAACGATGACCTCAATTACTACCTCGATGTCATTTCGCAGAATACCTCTATTCCGGTCATTCAGACTGACGAGCAGAATACAATCGTGTCGGTACGGAATGTCAGCTTCAGGATGGATACAGTGACCAAGTTACTTGGGAAACTGCGGGAAGAGTTCACCAACTATCCGCCAATCGTGGTAAACTACTGGGCCAACAAGAAGTTCTACCTCTACTACAAAGACTCCAATATCTTCTCCGAGTTGAAAACAGCACTTGACGACCTGATCAGCTCCTTCTTCTCAGAGGTGGTTCTCAATTCAGCTTCAGTGCCGGTGATCATCACCGACAGTACACGACACGTTGTAATCGCTTTCGGGAACCTCCCTGAGAATAAGATGGCTGATTCCATTTTTGTCATCCGCACGCTTGAATCCATGGAGTCGCAAAACACCCCCATCGAGGTTAACCTGGCCGATACCGGCATCCGGTATATTTTCTACAAAGATTCGTTTCTGCTGACCCAGCTGAAGTATTTCCCTTTTATTCAGTTTGGTGTGATCGGGATCTTTTTATTGATTGCTTATCTTCTCTTCAGCACCGCCAGGAAATCGGAACAAAACCAGGTTTGGGTAGGAATGGCCAAGGAGACAGCTCATCAGCTGGGAACGCCTCTCTCCTCCATGATCGGCTGGGTTGAACTCCTGAAGTTGAAAGGGCTGGATGAAGAGACGGTGACGGAGATTGAGAAGGATGTTCTCCGGCTGGAGACCATCACCGACCGTTTCTCCAAGATTGGCGCTGCCACCCGACTGGAACCCTTCAACATCGTACAGGTCATTTACGACTCGGTGAATTACATCAAGTCCCGTGTCTCTCCCAAGGTCAGGTTTACCATCACACCGGATCGCTCCATACAGATCGTTGCCCCCATCAACCTCCACCTCTTCGAGTGGGTGATCGAAAACCTGTGTAAAAATGCCGTTGACGCCATGGACGGTAATGGGTCCATCCATCTTGAGGTGACGGAAGATGACAGCCAGGTGATCATTGATCTTTCCGATTCGGGAAGGGGAATTCAGAAGTCGCGGTTCAAGACCATCTTCCATCCCGGTTACACCTCCAAAGCCAGGGGCTGGGGACTCGGGCTGACCCTCTCCAAACGGATCATCGAAAATTATCATGCCGGAAAGATCTTTGTCAAGTCCTCTGCCATCGGCAAGGGAACCATTTTCCGGATCATCCTGAAAAAATAACCTCCGTGGCCGGGATTTACATCCATATCCCCTTTTGCCGGTCGAAATGCCACTACTGCAACTTTTTCTCTCTTGCCACATCAAAATTCCGCAACGAGTTTTATGATGCCCTGTTGAAGGAGATCGACCTCACACGTGACTACCTGGGAAACGAGCCGGTAGAGACAGTTTATTTCGGAGGGGGAACGCCATCGTTGTTGCCGGTAGGATGGATTGAGGAGATTTTAGGTAAGATACGCGATGCGCACCCCTCCCCCAACCCCTCCCCTGCAGGGGAGGGGAGTAAGTCCCCTTCAGGGGATTTAGGGGCAATATCCGGCATCCGGCATCCGGCATCCG
>JAFGNY010000003.1 GCA_016926765.1 Bacteroidales bacterium
GATCCGTTCTTTCATCTCCCTGGCTGCTTTGTTGGTAAAGGTGAGCGCCAATATCCGGAAGGGATCCACCCCCTGCTCCAGCAACCAGGCAACCCGGTACGTCAGGACTCTTGTTTTTCCTGATCCGGCTCCCGCAATTACCATGACCGGCCCATCCGTTGCTTTTACGGCAGCTTGCTGTTCATTGTTCAGGTTGTTGAAAATTGATGTTGACATGGGAATGGTTGGGAGGGCAAAAATACAAGTTCTCATCTGTTTTTTTCTATAAAAGTCACAGATACGACCAGTTCGCCAACAGTTACCACCCTCCGGCATACTTTTACCCGGAACAGCTATTTGTAAATGCCTGTTAATCAAGCGAAAAATGATTTTAATCGCGGATATACAGTTACGAAGATTTTATCAACAGATACCTTCATGGCCTATCCGGATACTCATTTCCACTTTTTATAAGATACTGTAAGACAGATATTTGTATCAGGAAAATTCCTAAAAACAGAAAAAAAGTGCCATGAAAACCACACTTACAACCCTTGGAGTTACACTTGCGGTCATTCTGATTACATTTACCGGATGTAAAAAGGAATTGGATCCGGTACCCTCTCCAACCCAACAACCTTCAGCCACAACCACACTGAGTGTGCCAGCGGGATTCGACTGGAGGACCACCCGCACGGTAACATTGAACGTAAGCCTTGATTTCCCTTCGTATTCCAATGATTACAGCCGGGTCACCATTTATTCGGCAGATCCTTTCAACGGAGGAATTGCCCTCTTTTCAGGCTCGGCAGGTAACGGCTTCCCGATGGTAGCCAAGCTGAGCATTCCAACCGCTTTATCCCAGCTCTGGCTTCAGCTCTCCGCCACAAGCGGCTTCTCACAAGTGGTGACAGTCAACGTGGAAGACTATATCAATTATGTATTTACTGATCAGGGGGATGGCTTAATGAAATCAGTTAATGAGATCACCGAACCTGATTGCGGAGCCGGATGTGACCTGGAGCACTCGGGTGCAGGTTCCATCAACATCAACGATGGCTTAACCCACTGCATCACATCAAGCTACACAGGTTCAGTGAATATCTCTGATGGAACACTGCAGATCTGCGGAACATTCACAGGTCCGATTTCAATGGGAGATAATCAGGATGATTGTATCCTGATCGTAACGAGTGGCGGAACTGCGAACATCAGTTCGATGAACATGGGCAAGAATGCCACCATGACGGTTTACCCTTCTGCTTCTTCGGTGATCTCCTCCATGACCATGAATCAAAACGCACAGCTCACCAACTGGGGGTCATTAACCATTGAGGGGAACTTCACTCCGAATGACCTGGTTCAGAACTTCGGAATGATGACCGTCAATGGCATGTACAATATGAATGGCAGTACGGGGGATCTGATCAATACCGGTTCACTAACCATCAACAGCCATTGGAATGTGATTGAAGAGGTTACAAACAGCGGTTCCATTGAAGTATTTGGTGATATGAATTGCAATAATTCTGTTTTCCTGAATGCCTGTAAATTGATCGTACATGGAGTCTTCCATTTAAACAACTGTGAATTTACCAATGAAACTGGTTACATCAGGGTATATGAAGAGACCAAAATCCAGGGCGGAGGGTCCTTCATGTTGCTAAAAAACCAGTCGATGATTTATACCAAAGATCTGACCATGAATGCCGATATGGAGGGCCAGGGAACCATGAACGAAGTGATGGTTACGGATGAGATCCGCTTCAATGGTCCCAATGTCATCACCGGATCGATCGAAACTGCCCAAACGGACGGAGTTCTTGTTAGTGGAGGGCCTTCAAACTTCACAGGTGGAGCCACCTTTGTCAGCTTTGCCGATATTACCAATACGATCCCTGTTTCCGAATGCAATCCTCAGGGAGTCACGCCCCCGTCTCCCTGTCCCGATACCGATGGAGATGGGGTAACGGACTGTGATGATGATTACCCTGATGATCCAACCCGTGCCTACAACAACTATACAACCGGAACAGCAGTCTATGAAGACCTTTGGCCTTCTCAGGGAGATTACGATATGAACGACCTGGTGAATTACTATAAATATAATATGGTAACCAATGCCCAGAACAAGGTAGTGGATATCATTGCCAAATTTTATGTCAGGGCCGTTGGTGCAAGCTTCCAGAATGGGTTTGGCTTCCAATTGGATAACGTAACTCCTTCACAGATCGCCTCTGTGGATGGATATGATGTGACACCTGGAACCATTTCATTGAATTCAAATGGTACAGAAAGTGACCAAACCAATGCGGTAATCATTGCCTGGGATAATGCGGAGAATGTGATCAACCGCGCCGGCGGGGCATTCTATAACACCCTGTCCGGATCACCTACAGGAACATCTGATACGGTAACTGTCACCATTCATTTCAGCACGCTTCTTTCTACCACAGTCGTCGGGACGCCACCGTTCAACCCGTTCCTGATCAAGGATGGCGACCGTGCCGTTGAGGTTCACCTTCCTGATTATCTTCCAACTTCACTGGCTGACCCAGGCTATTTTGGAACCGTGGATGACAATACCATACCCTCTTCCAACAGGTATTACAAGACTTCAGGCGATCTGCCATGGGCGATCAATATCCCGGCTACTTTTGACTACCCAATTGAATACGTCGATATTCTTTTAGCTTACAATCACTTTGCTGAATGGGCGCAATCCGGTGGAGTTGCCTATCCTGACTGGTACCTCGATTTACCGGGCTACCGGAACAGCGCAAACATCTACTAATCAGCGGGTATTACGAACAGGTTTATTTTCATGGCCCTGTATGGAGGCTGTCTCAAAAGCTGAGGCAGCCTCTTTTTATCCGTGAATTCTCCAATGTTTTTCCAATGTTTCTTGGATGTTTCTTCGGTCTTCCTTTTAATATAGCTTTAGAGTGCTCCCGACATGCTTCCGGGATGGTCAGGAGATGGTACCGGGTTTGAGGATCTGAAGAATGGAGGGATCAAAGCTCAGAAATTCCGTTTCCGTTTCAAGCGGCGATACGGATCAGATTTCAGTCGATCACTTTTTTGCCATAAGTTCTAGGGGCAAGGAAGTCGTACAGGAATCTGCATTCAGTTGGAATTGCTTGTCCATTGCGGTAACTCGGCATCATGATCAGTTTCGAAAGGGCATCCGCAATTTCCTTATCGGGTTTATTCGCACCTCTCATATAGACTTTGCAGCAAACCGGCGACCCGCTCCGGTCAATGATCATCCTTGCCAGGATAGAGCCCGGTGAAAGTTCGTTGACATAGTTGTCAATGGAACTGTTGCTGTAACTCAGTGTGTCGTTTCCGCAATGGTATTCCGGGATGGGATTGATTCCGGTAAGTTCATGAACGTGTGCATTGATGCTGTCGGCGAGTCGAAAGTATTTGTGGCAGTTGAGCAGATCCGACGGATGAATGGAGGAGGGGAGGTAGTTGTGTGGGATCAGGTCTCCGAAGGTGGTCTGTTGAGGAAACAGATCCCCGGGAAGAATACTAATTGAAAAAAGCACAATCAGGAAGAGTTTGACCCTCATCAACAGGTGTTTTTTCGAAGAGAACATCGGTGTAAAAGTATTTATTATTGAGGAATAAATCGTTATTTTTGACGGAAAATAGCCTGAATGCATCTCTCCTTATTTCAGATTGCCAACATTGTTCTGATTGGGTTATTGCTGTTTCTCTTCATTCGTTTCCTCTGGATGACCTTTTTACATCCGCCCAGTCAACCTGCTGCCTGGAAGGAAGGAGTGAAAATGAAACAGATTCCGGCTTCCTTAATCCGTTTGGAAAGGTTTTATCCCGACAAGGTTCGTTTCTATACCTGGTGGCTTCAGGCAGAACGGCTGAAAAAGGAAAAGATCTCAGGAGCATACGCCGAACTGGGTGTTTACCAGGGTGAAAGCGCCAGGATACTCCATCTGATGGACCCTGGCAGGAAATTCTATCTCTTCGATACCTTTGAAGGGTTTCCGAAAGAGGACCTGCAGGGGGAAACCGGGAAGGCGGCAACCTATACCACTCAAGATTTTGCAGGGACATCCATCGCAAGGGTGATCCGGAAAATCAACGGAAACGATCGTATTGAGGTGGTTCAGGGTTATTTCCCCGACACAGCCGACGCAGTCAGGGATCAATCCTTTGCGCTGGTCAATATCGACGCAGATCTCTACAAACCGACAAAAGCAGGACTTGAATTCTTCTATCCCCGTCTCACACCAGGGGGAGTGATCTTTGTGCATGATTACAATTCGAAATGGCCGGGAGTGATCCGGGCCGTTGATGGCTTTCTCGCTACGGTACCCGAAACGTTGGTCCTGATACCTGACAGGGAAGGGACGGTGGTGATTGTGAGGGATGAGGGAGGTGGGACGTAAGACGTAAGACGTAAGATGTAAGACGTAAGATGTAAGACGTAAGACGTCCACAAATGACCTCATGACCTCATGACCTCATGACCCCATAAAAATATTGTAATAATATTCCTTGTAATATTAAAAAATTGTCGTACTTTTGCACCCTCAAAAATCGGAAACGGTTTTTGATTGGATGACAAGCTGAAATAGCTAGGGAACCTGACAATGCGAGACGACTATAGGTTTTCACCCGGCTTCAATTACGGAAACCGGGACACGTCTCTGCCTCTTTTCACTTTCCTTTCTATATTCCCGCGAAGATTCCAGAATAAAGTTGCTAAGGTTCATTAAATTATTATCGTTTCGAACTGCTGAAATTGAAATAATTCATACCTTTGCACGCCCGTTTTGGGGATTTTGACCATTAAAATAGTTTAAACCGATTGATATGCCTACGATTTCGCAACTGGTTAGAAAAGGAAGAAAAAAATTGACAGACAAGAGCAAAGCACCTGCTCTGGATTCCTGTCCCCAACGCAGAGGAGTTTGCGTGAGGGTATACACTACTACGCCAAAGAAGCCGAATTCGGCCATGCGTAAAGTGGCAAGGGTTCGCCTGACCAACGGGAAAGAGGTAAATGCCTACATTCCCGGAGAGGGTCACAACCTTCAGGAACACTCCATCGTCATGATCCGTGGCGGTCGTGTGAAAGATCTTCCCGGTGTTCGTTACCACATCATTCGTGGCGCTCTCGACACCTCCGGTGTGGAAGGCCGCAAGCAACGCCGGTCAAAATACGGAGCCAAACGCCCAAAAGATAAGAAGTAGCTGTATGTAAGGGCGACCTGTCAGGTCGCCCCGACTTATATGATATAGAATATGAGAAAATCAAAACCAAAGAAACGCCCGCTGATCCCCGATCCAAGGTTCAAAGATACGCTGGTCACCAAGTTTGTGAACAACATCATGCTTCAGGGGAAAAAGAATACAGCCTACAGTATTTTTTATGAGGCGATGGATATCGTGAGCGAAAAAACAGGTGAAGATGGGCTGGAAGTCTTCAAGAAAGCACTGGCGAATGTTACTCCTGCGGTTGAAGTCCGTAGCCGTAGGATTGGCGGCGCAACCTTTCAGATCCCTTCCGAAATCCGTCCGGGTCGCAAGATGTCTATCGGCATGAAAGCGCTGGTGAACTTCTCCCGCAAGCGGCATGAGAAGACGATGGGACAAAAACTGGCTGCCGAGATCATGGCAGCGTACAAAGAAGAAGGGAATGCCTTCAAACGAAAGGAAGATACACACCGGATGGCTGAAGCAAACAAAGCTTTCTCCCATTTCAGATTTTAATCAATGCCCGGTAAGATAGAAAATATACGCAATATAGGCATCATGGCCCATATCGACGCGGGGAAAACCACGACGACCGAGCGTATATTGTATTATACCGGGATCAATTATAAACTTGGAGAGGTACACGATGGTACAGCCACCATGGATTGGATGATCCAGGAACAGGAGCGTGGCATTACCATCACCTCAGCCGCAACGACAGTTTACTGGAACTACAATGATGAGAAATACAGGATCAACATCATTGATACCCCGGGACATGTCGATTTTACTGTTGAAGTTGAGCGTTCACTCCGGGTCCTGGATGGCGCGATTGCCATCTTTTGTGCCGTGGGTGGCGTTGAACCCCAATCAGAGACTGTCTGGAAACAGGCAGACCGCTATCATGTCCCACGCATCTGTTATGTCAACAAGATGGACCGGGTTGGCGCTGACTTCTTCCAGGTTGTCAGACAGATCAAAGAAAAACTGGGAGCAAAACCGGTTCCAATCCAAATCCCTATCGGGGAAGAGGAGGAGTTCAGTGGCATCGTGGATCTGATCAGCGGCAAGGCCTTCTCCTGGGATGAGGAATCTTATGGCATGACGTTCAATGAGATCCCTGTCCCCGATCACATGACTGAACTGGTTCAGGAACACAGGTTGCATCTCCTGGAAGGAACTGCTGAAGAGAGCGATGAAATGCTGGCCAGGTTCATCAACGACCCCAACAGCATTACAGAAGAAGATATTATTTCGAACTTGCGAAAAGCTACGATCGAAAACCGTATAACCCCGGTACTTTGCGGCGCCTCTTTTAAGAATAAGGGAGTTCAGCTCCTGATCAACAATATCATTCGTTTCCTTCCATCGCCCTATGATATGCCTGCTGTTCAAGGGATCAACCCTTTTACCGGCAAAGAGGAGGAACGGCATCCTGACCCATCCGAACCATTTACTGCCCTGGCTTTTAAAATTGCGACCGATCCCTTTGTTGGCAGAATTACCTTCTTCAGGGTCTATTCGGGAAAACTCGAAGCAGGACAACAGGTACTCAACACAACGTCAGATAAGAAGGAGCGCGTAATGCGCCTGATTCTGATGCATGCCAACAAACAAAATCCCATTAAACTGATTGAAGCCGGAGAGATTGGCGTGGCAGTGGGGTTGAAATATGTTAGTACAGGAGATACACTCTGTGATGTGAAACATCCCCTTGTTTTGGAAACGATGTCATTCCCCGAGCCCGTGATCAACATGGCCGTGGAGCCCAAAACCCAGGAAGATGTGGATAAGCTCAGCCTGGCTTTTGCCAAGATGGCTGAAGAGGATCCTACCTTCAAGGTCCGGGTGGATGAAGAGACAGGGCAAACCCTGATCAGCGGAATGGGTGAGCTGCACCTCGATATCATCTGTGACCGGCTGAGACGTGAATTCAACATTGATTGTAATCGTGGTACACCACAGGTAGCTTACAAAGAAGCTATCCTCACTCCGGTTGAACACCGTGAGATCTATAAGAAACAAACCGGAGGCAGAGGTCGTTTTGCCGATCTCCTGATTGAAATTTCTCCTGCTGAACGGGAATCCAAGGGGTTACATTTTATCAATGAGATCAAAGGGGGGGCTATTCCAAAGGAATTTATCCCCGATATTGAAAAAGGCCTGAAATCCGCTATGATGAACGGACCACTGGTAGGGTTTCCTATGGAGAGTATCACGGTCAGGCTCATCGATGGTTCATTCCATGCGGTGGATTCAGATCATCTCTCATTTGAAGTAGCTGCCAACATGGCTTTCCGTGCCGCAAGTAAAAAAGCAAAGATCGTACTGCTGGAACCGATCATGCGGTTCGAAGTGATCACACCCAGCGAATATGTAGGGGAGGTAACCAGTGATCTGACCAAACGGAGAGGACATGTGGAAGAAATTGATACCCGTTTGGGCAATCAGGTAATTCATGGAAAGGTCCCGTTAGCCGAAATGTTTGGCTATGTGACTACTCTGAGGAGCCTCACTTCGGGAAGGGCGACCTCGATGCTGGAATTTTCACATTATCAGGCTACGCCCAAAGAAATCATGGATGATATCCTGTTTAAAATCAGAGGTTACGTCCCAATATATAATTAACAATCAGTAAAGGCGCACGATGTTGCGCCTCACCTATAAACTAAAAAACGTGAGCCAGAGAATCAGAATTAAGTTGAAGTCTTACGATTATAGCCTGGTGGACAAATCGGCCGAAAAGATTGTCAAGACCGTGAAGGCAACCGGGGCAGTGGTCAGTGGCCCTATCCCGCTACCTACCGACAAGAAGATCTTCACTGTCCTTCGTTCGACTTTTGTCAACAAAAAATCCCGGGAACAGTTCCAGCTTTGTTCCTACAAAAGGCTGCTGGATATTTACAGTACAACATCCAAGACCATTGACGCCCTGATGAAACTTGAATTACCCAGTGGCGTGGAAGTGGAAATTAAGGTGTGATCGTAAACGAATCAAAAACGAAGAAAAATGTCTGGATTAATTGGGAAAAAAATCGGAATGACCAGTATTTATGACGCCGCCGGAAAAAATATTCCGTGTACGGTGATCCAGGCTGGTCCATGCATCGTCACACAGGTACGATCCAAAGAGAAAGATGGTTACGAAGCCATTCAACTGGCATATGATGAGAAGAAGGAGAAGCATACAACCAAGGCTGAACGGGGCCACTTTGCCAAAGCCGGAGTCTCACCAAGGAAAATACTGGCCGAATTTTCACGTTTCGAAGCTGGTCACCAGAAAACATTTGGTGATGTGATCAGGGTCGACATCTTTGAAGAGGGAGAATATATTGATGTTGTTGGGGTGTCGAAAGGAAAAGGATTTCAGGGAGTGGTCAAACGTCACAATTTTGCCGGTGTTGGTGAAGCAACACACGGACAGCATAACCGCCTCAGGGCTCCCGGTTCTGTGGGCGCATCCTCCTGGCCTTCACGCGTTTTCAAAGGGATCAGAATGGCTGGAAGAATGGGTGGCGACAGGGTAAAAGTAATCAACCTGCAGATTATTAAGATTATTCTTGAAAAGAACCTGGTACTGGTCAAAGGAGCAGTTCCGGGATCCAACGGATCATATGTAATTATTGAGAGATGGAAGTAGAAGTATATAACATAAAAGGCGGAAAGACCGATCGTAAGGTAAAACTGAACGATGCCGTTTTCGGGATCGAACCCAACGACCATGCGATTTACCTCGACGTGAAACAGTACATGGCCAATCGCCGCCAGGGTACGCATGCTACCCTGGAGGTTTCAATGCTTTCAGGTAGTACACGGAAACTGCACCGGCAAAAAGGAACCGGCGGATCAAGGAAAGGAAGTATTAAAAGTCCGCTCTTCAGAGGAGGAGCGCGGGTATTTGGACCCCAGCCAAGAGACTATAACTTCAAACTCAACAAAAAGCTGAAGAAGCTTGCCCGTTTATCGGCCCTGAGTTATAAGGTGAAGGAGAACGGATTTACCGTGATAGAGGATTTTACATTTGAGGCGCCAAAAACGAAAAACGTGATAGAGATGATCCGGAATTTCAATGCCGAAAATACCCGGCTCCTTCTAGTCACCAGCAGCACCGATCCCAACATCGTGCTTTCTGCCAGAAACCTTCAGAAGGTAAAGGTCATCAATGCTTCTGATCTCAATACCTATGAGATTCTCAACGCCAACAGAATGCTGGTAACAGAGAGTTCACTCAGGGAGATTGAAAATATAACCCAGAATTAATCAGTTAATTCGCGAGCAATGAGTATTATAATTAAACCGATCATTACCGAGAAGATGACCCAGATGGGTGAACAACTGAACCGTTACAGTTTTGTTGTTGACCGGCAGGCCAATAAACTCCAGATCAAAAAAGCGATCAAGGAGTTGTATGATGTTGATGTTCTCGAGGTCAATACCATGATCTACTCCGGTAAAAACAAATCCCGATTTACCAAAGGTGGTGTAATTAAGGGGAGAACAGCAACATATAAAAAAGCCATCATTACATTGGCAAAAGGTGAAACGATTGACTTTTACAGCAATATTTAATTA
>JAFGNY010000221.1 GCA_016926765.1 Bacteroidales bacterium
AAACAGGCTGTCGATCAGTTTACCGGTAAAAAAGAAGCCCAATGGTGTTGTCTCATGGTCAGGATCGCTGGTGGGATGTACGGTAGCCCCATGAAGGTCGATCAATCCGGCGGAGGTCCGGATATACCGGTGAATAGTCCGGTCGCGGAGCAGTGTTTGCCTTACCACGGAATCTATAAGGGGGTAATGGACGATATCTCCGCGATCGGGATCAGCAGCTCCATACACCATTTTTCCTGTCGTATCAAAAACCCAGACGGCATTTCCCTCATAGGCATCAATGATATTCCGGATATTATCAATTGCCCAGTCAAAATCGGGTTCCCGGATAAAATCGACCATCTCATCCCAGAAGGTATAATCGTGGGTCAGTGATTCAAAAAAGTCACTTTGCATGCCAAGCAATGACAGAGCCAGTCGGCCCCGCTGTATCATCACATCATCCACAAAGCGGTTGATCATCTGTTTTTCGGTCCGGTATTGCCATGTGACCACCATGGCGGCAAGAATGCCCACCGCGCCAATCAGAAGGAAGATTCTGTGTTTAACCCTTTTCATCGTTTTTGCTGATATGGGGAGATAGACCAGAACAACTCTGATGGATTGAAGGGTTTGGTGATGAACCCATTCATTCCGAATTTCTGTATCTTTTCCCTGTCTTCCAGAAAAACTGAAGCGGTGAGGGCAATGATGGGAAGGTTTTGGAAGTATTGCTCAGGAAGGGAGCGGATTTTCAGTGTCGCCTCATAGCCACTCATCTCCGGCATATGCAGATCCATCAATACCAGATCATAGCGGTTTTGCATCACCTTCTGCAACGCCACTTTCCCGTTTTCGGCGAGATCCTGTTCAACCTCCCATTTGGACAGGTACTTCGATACGATTTTCTGATTGACCAGGTTGTCTTCCACTACCAGAATTTTCATTCCTTTGAGGCTGTGAAATGTAGCTTTTTCCAGGGTATCATCTTTCACCTGTGTTTTAATACTCACCTGGAAAGGCAATGAAAAAGAGAAGGTACTTCCCTCACAAACCTTACTTTGAACACTGATCGTTCCACCCTGTAGCTCCACGAGTTTCTGTGTAATGGCCAACCCAAGTCCGGTCCCGCCATATTTTCTTGTTGTGGAAGAGGTGGCCTGTGTAAAGCTATCGAAGATCATATCCACCTTGTCATCAGGAATTCCAATTCCGGTATCCGTGATGTCAAAGCGGACCGTGATGATGTCTTCCAGTTTCTTCTCCTGTGATGCCGATAGGATGATTCCCCCTTCGGCAGTGAATTTTACCGCATTACCCACCAGGTTGATCAGGATTTGGGTCAACCGAATCGAATCGCCAAAAATGACGGCCGGTATCTGGTCATCGACATGGATCTCCATCGTCAATGCTTTCCGGTTGATATCATAGGAAAAGCTTTTTCGTACCCCTTCCAGTAGTTTGCGCATCTCAAATTCAACCTTTTCAAATTCAATCTTGCCGGCATCAATTTTAGAGTAGTCGAGGATGTCATTGACAATTTTAAGCAGGTTATCGGTAGAAAAACGAAGGATATCCAGACTCTCCTTCTGCTCCTCCCTTGGGTCTTCATCGTGGAGGAGGTTGACAGTATTGATAATGGCGTTGAGCGGTGTGCGGATCTCATGGCTCATGGTAGAAAGAAACTTCTGTTTGGCGCGCATTGCATCTTCAGCAAGGTCTTTGGCCTTTTTCAGGTCCTTTTCAATTTGTTCCCGCCAGAGGATCTCCTCTTCCAGCGCTTTTCGTTGTTTGTACAGGTTAATGAAGACGGTGACTTTTCCTACAAGGATATCAGGAATGATCGGTTTTGTAATAAAATCTACCGCTCCCGATTTGATCCCCTTAACCCGGTAATAGTCCTCATGATAAAATGCCGTGATGTAGATAATGGGCAGCAGGGTATTCCGGGGATCTTTCCGGATATGTTCAACTGCTTCAAATCCGTCCATTTCGGGCATATTAACATCCATCAGCACAAGGGCAAAATCGATGTCAGCAGCCTTGGCAATGGCTTCAGTTCCCGAATAAGCACGCACGTATTCGATGTTCAGATCGCCCAGCATCTCCTCGAGAACAAGGATATTTTTTTCGCGATCGTCAACAAGCAGGATTTTTGGCTTCTCATTCATGACAGGTGGTTCAAAAATATGGCAATATCATTCAGTTTCAATACATGATCAACTGATACATGTTCGATGGCCGACCGCGGCATGGCAACCGATTCGGCCTCTGCCGGATCCTGCACAACAGCCAGGCCTCCCATCTCTTTGATTCGCTTCAATCCCAATGCTCCATCGCTGTTGGCTCCGGTAAGGATAATCCCGATCAGTTTTTCCCTATACACTTCCGCTGCTGTTTCAAACAAGACATCAATGGAGGGCCGGGCATAGTTGACCCGCTCTTCTACCGATAGCGTAAAGGTTTTATCTGCCTCCATCAGCAAATGGTAATTAGGAGGGGCAACATATGCCACGCCGGGTTGAGGGGTCTCCTTCTCGTCAGCCTCCTTCACCTTCACCGTATTCAAACTGTTCAGATAGTGAGGCAGATAGTTTTCCGTATCTGCACTCATGTGCTGAACTACGATCACCGGAAGGGAAAATGAAGCATCTAACCCTGAAAAAATCTGCTTCAGGGCATGCAATCCTCCGGCCGACGAACCAATCACAATGGCCTCATAACGTGTTCTGTGTTCCACCATGATAAAAGTATACAAAAATATAATATCCTGACAATTCCTTATGCAGAATTTCCCAACAGAAGTTCAAAGGGGCACATCATATTTTTTGATGTAAATCCGCTCCTGCTCTACAACCGGTTCAAAACGTGGAAACTGGACTGAGAATTGCAGGTTTTCTTTTGATCCAAGGCACAGAAATCCCCCACCGGTCAGGCTATCCCCAAACAGACCGATCACATGATCCTGGAGTTGGCGGTTAAAATAGATCAGAACATTTCGGCATACGACCAGATTGACCTCCGCAAAAACACTGTCGGTCACCAGATTGTGCGTCGCAAAAACGATATTTCGCCGAAGCGGTTCGATCAGTTGTGCGCTCTCCTCATCTGTGTGGTAGTAATCTGAAAAAGAGCGCTTCCCACCAGCTTTCTGGTAACTGATGGTAAACTCCTTGATCCGGTTCAAGGGATACCGGGCCCGCTTGGCCAATTGAATGATCTGCGGATTAAAATCAGTGGCATAAATCTGCGTTTTGTGCAACAATCCCTCCTCCTTGATCATAATAGCCATGGAATAGACCTCCTCTCCACTGGCGCATCCTGCATGCCATATCTTGACGAAGGGATAGGTCCGAAGAACGGGAATAACACTCTCTCTTACAGACTTATAAAAACTGGCATCCCTGAACATTTCGGTCACAGTGATGGAGAGATCCATCAGGAGTTTATCCACGAAAGAGTGGTCATGGAGTACAACATGGATCATCTCCGAAACGGACTTCAGTCCGGATTGATAAAACCGGTTGAGAATCCGGCGCTTGAGGTGAGCCCTGGAGTAATTCCTGAAATCATACCCATATTTCATGAACAGGGCTTCAACCAGTAACCTGATCTCAATATCCTGATTCTCTATATTATCGGTCTGCTCTTTTTTCACAGGCTATCGTTGTTGGGTTTTTCGGTCTGATCAGGGATCAGCCAGTTG
>JAFGNY010000029.1 GCA_016926765.1 Bacteroidales bacterium
ATAGTTCCTGAATCCCCAAACGACTGCAGGGATGTCATAGATGCTCTGATGGTTTGCTACAATGATCAGCGGACGGTTATCCGGTATCTTTTCAAATCCTGAGAAGGTGACCCTGCATCCAAGCAACCAGAGTCCTCTCACCAGGCATAGGTTCAGAATATCCACTGAGCATTTTCGTGCCCGGTCACCAAAAAGATGAAGGGAGATCACCTGAACAGGATGAAATATCCCCAGCATCAGCCCATAGTACAGGTGAAAGAGAGGAGTAAGAAGAAAGCCTAATATCTGTTTCAAGGAACAAAGATACCTGATATTCTACTTATTTTCATCTTTCAGGCAGGAGTCACCGGCCAGCCAGCCTGTTGACCAGGCGATCTGCAGATTATAGCCTCCGGTATCAGCGTCCAGGTCTATGATCTCTCCGGCGAAGAAAAGTCCCTTAACCAGCTTTGACTCCATGGTTTTTGAAGAAATTTCGTTCGTTGAAACCCCTCCGGCGGTGATGATCGCCTCTTTGAACGAGCGGTGGCCGGTAATCCGGAAGCGAAGGTTCTTGAGCAAGTTCCTGATCTGCTTTCGTTCAAGCGAAGAAACCTGGTGGCAGACTTTTTCCGGATCCAGATTCAAGAGATCTATAAACACCGGCACCATGGTAGCCGGCAGCCAGTACCGGAACAGGTTGCTGATCTTTTTCTTACCGTGTTCGTTCAGATCTCTGATCAGGCGGTTATCAAGTTTCTGCTCATCCAGTGCAGGCTTCAGGTCGACGGAAATCTCCACGTTGTTGTTCCGGTGTAGCTCATCTACAACGATTCTGCTCAGAGTAAGTATGATTGGTCCGGATAGGCCAAAGTGGGTGAAGAGCATCTCACCGAAGGCCTCACCCACTTTCCTGCCATTGACCCAAACAACCGCCTGAACATTTTTCAGGTTAAGCCCCTGAAGCCGTTGTGCGATATCCCCTTCGGTTTCTAACGGAACAAGGGATGGCCTAATCTTTTCGATAGAATGGCCTGCTTTTCGGGCCAGTTCATACCCCTCGCCATTGGAACCTGTGGCGGGGTAGGAGTTTCCTCCTGTAGCAAGGATCACCCGGGAAGCCATGAATTCCTCTCCTCTGGCTCTGACTCCCCGGATAGCATGATCGCCGATGAGCAGCATATCAACCCGCATGCCACACCGTATCTCAATACTTAGTTCATTGACCCATCTGAGCAACCCCTGCAAAACATCAAGAGACTTGTTTGTCGTGGTAAAATAGCGCCCTCCCCGTTCCAGGGTGGCCGCCACACCGTGATGGTGAAGCAGCTCCAGGATCTCCCGGGAGAAAAAACGGGAGAAGGCATTTCTCAGAAAGCGCCCGTTTGGATGGATAAAGGTGATGAATTCCCCGATGGGATCATCGTTGGTGATGTTGCACCTCCCTTTTCCCGTGATCAGGAGTTTGCGCCCCGGATGGCGCATTTTTTCCAGCAGAAGTACCTTGCCTCCACGTTCTGCTGCACGGCCGGCTGCCAGTAAACCGGCAGGCCCGCCTCCTACTACGATCACATCGAAACTGTTCATTCGGCACAAAGGTACCTGTTACTGAAAATAAAAAACGTACCTTTGTCAAAAATAGGAATCGCCAGACAAATTTTTCATAACTAAACATAGCCCATGGGAAGATCGCAAGAGACATTCAACAAAAAAGAGGTAAGAAATAAAAAAGAGAAGAAGAGAAAAGAGAAAGAGAAGAAGAGATTAGCCAGAAAAGAGAATGAAAAGACAGGCAATCTTGACGACATGATTGCCTATGTCGATGAAAACGGAATGATCACGGACACTCCTCCCGATCCCAGCAAAAAAAGAGATATTAAACTGGAAGATATCGAAATTGGTGTTCCGACACGCCATGATGAAGAGGACGACGATCCTGTTAGAAAAGGGGTCGTCTCTTTTTTTAACGAATCAAAAGGCTTTGGTTTTATCAAGGATTCCATTACAAAACAAGGTGTTTTTGTCCATATAAATAACCTGCTGGAAGAAATTAAAGAAGGAAATATCGTTACCTTCGAAGTGGAGATGGGACATAAGGGCCCCTCGGCCGTAAGAGTTAAAATTTTCAGGGAAAAAAGTCCCGTTGCTCCAGAGTCTCCTCCTGAGCCTCCACCCGTTCCCGTTCCTGAATTGTGATGTTCATTGTCATTGCCTTTCCATCTGATAAATCAATCCAACGATGCACGATATTTCACTGAACCGCCCGTTGATAGTAGTCTGGCTACTAGTATCCTGTGCTGTGTCAACATCCGTGGCACAACATGATAAGGTTATCCGGAAAATGATTGAGATCGGAAAAACCGACAACCAGACGATGGCCCATCTTGATGTACTTTGCAACCGTTTCGGTGGACGCCCGATCGGATCGGACGCCTTTGACAATGCTGCCGAATGGGCAGCTTCCAAATTCCGTGAGTGGGGGATGGAAGTGGTGATGGATGAAGCCGGTGAACTTCCTATAGGGTTTAACCGCGGCCCTTGGTTTGGGCGCATGTTGGCTGTCAACGGAATGGATCTGCACTTTGCAACCCCTTCCTATACTGCCGGAACCAAAGGGGTTCAAACCGGACATGTGCTGCTTGAACCAAAGACGCAGGAGGAGTTCAACCGGATGAAAGGGAAACTGAAAGGGGCATGGGTGTTAATCTCCGGGGAAAGTGACGGATGGCCCATCGATTATTCGAATAGGGGAGACCATCTCCGCGATTCGATCATTGCCCTGAATGAGGAAATATCAAAGAAAAATAGTGAAATCAGGCGCTTTAACAGGGAGAAAGCAGATACCGTTCAGGCAAAAGAGATGATCTCTTACATCGAGGAACCTGCCCTATTTTACCGCCAGATGCGGGATGCAGGGATCCTGGGCATTATTCAGAAAGCCCCTGTGCCCATCCGGGTTCTATACGACCGGAAAAATGTCGACAGCATGACCTTTGAAACTCTTCCTGCCATCCCTGATATCAAGCTGGATGAACACCAGTATGTCCTCATTGAACAGATGGTCAAAGAGCGGCAGAACTTCTTTCTGGAATTTGATATCCGGAATCATTTCAGGATGGGGCCGGTAACGTACTCGAATGTGATAGGGATCATCCGGGGCACCAAGTATCCTGATGAATATGTCATCATGGGCGGTCACCTCGATTCATATGATGTGGCTACCGGAGGGGTTGATGACGGTTCGGGCGCCACGCCCGCCATGGAAGCGGCTAGGCTGATCATGAAAGCCGGCGGAGAGCCCAAGCGTACGATCCTCGTCTGCCTCTGGTCGGGTGAGGAGTTTGGACTGTTGGGTTCTAAAAGCTGGATCGAGCGGAACAGGGACAAACTCGAAAAGATCTCCAACATGTTCAACCGCGACGGAGGGCCAACTGTTCCTACCGGGATCAGTGTATCAGACGCCATGCGGGATGATATGGAGAAAATCTGCGAACCGTTAAACGGTATCAATCCCGATTTTCCGTTTACTCTCGCAAAGAGGGAGCCGCGTAAACGGCCGAAACATGCCTGGGGTACCGATAGTGGTCCATTTGCTGTTGAAGGAGTCCCCACAATGACATTTAACACCGGGGATCCTAAAGGACATGATTTTAACTACGGGGAGATCTGGCATACCGAACGGGATCTGTACAATAAAAGCATCCCTGAATACCAGGAACATACATCTATCATTACCGCTATTGTTGTATACGGCGTTGCCAACCTCGATCATCTCTTGTCGCGCGAAGGATACTACCTCCCACCTGAAGAGATCGATCAACCGTGAGATATACAACCACGTGAATTACAAGTTCATCCTGACGCTCCTTTTGGTTTTCTTTGCCATCAGCACATTTGCCGCAAAGAAAAAAGGCTGGTACATTACTCCGGCCGGCGACACCATCCAGACAACCTTCCGGATCCCTGTCAACCTGTTTGCCAGGGCGCCAAATTTCGAACAGCTTCAATGGAAAGTGAAATTTACAGATGATTTCGGCCGGTCGGGCATCCTGAAGCCGGATCAGGCCCGTGAGTTCTCTTTTCTCTTTCGTTCCCTCCCGGTGAAAATGATCGCTATGCCTAATATACTGCATGCTTCCAACGCAGGAGCCAACCCTGAACCGGTCATTTTTCTCCAGCTTGTCAAGGAGGGGAAATCGAGATTATTCAGATTTTATGAATACAGCGGATATGAGGGTACCGACCAGAATTCCCCTGATCCGGTTCTGAAAGAAGCCCCCGGATCAATCAAGATCTATCTTTTACAACGGCCCGGAGAGGAACTCCGCCAACTCAGAAACGAAGAGGGGTGTGAACCGTTTCCAGACTGTTTCCATTAACCTTCTCCGCTTTCGGAGGTTTTTCTCCATTTTTTTTGCATCTTTGCTAAAAATAGGATCTTATGGATGGAACAAATAGAAGTACCGTAAATTATTACGGGAAACTTCCGGACCCTGTCATCGGAACCCGGGAGCAGAAAACTCCTCCAACGCCCCGTGCCGCTTCCGCCCGGGAGCGCTATTTTGACACCAGATCCTCCGCTTCGATGGAGTTCCCCTACTGGTACACCAGACGCTGGGAAGAGCTGGAAGGAGAGATTCCTGTCGTTCGCCGGGCTGAAGCCCTGAAAGCAGGTTTTTCTCACCTCACCCCTACTATCTATCCGGGGGAATTGCTCTCCATGGGAAAAGCCTCCTATCTGCGCGGATCATTCCCGATGCCATGGCTTTCCGAAGCCTTCTTTATGGCTGCTGAAGATAAATTCTACCAAGAGGCGCTGGATTCGGGAAAACTGACTGCCGACACCTTTACTACCATGGTTACGGGAGGAGGGAATGTTACCCAAAGCATCGGGAACGTGATCTCCATTGCAGGAAAGTTCGGGATGCGGGTTGAGGAGATGCCAGTGATGATCGAAGTAGCCAAGCGATGGAAAGATAAATCAGTGGATGACGTAGGGCACAAGTACGAACAAATGGTGCCTGGCTATAAGGAAAAAGAGGCGATCATGCGGTCGGTCATCTGTATGTTCGACTCGGGATATACCCTCCCGCAGGGCCGCGAGGTGATCAACTTCTTTTATCCCCTGCAATACGGAATTGAGGGGATCAAAACGATTTGTGACGAACGCATTGCAGAAGTGGCAGGAAAACCGGGAATGGACCGGCTCTATTTTTACCAGGCTGTCAAGATCATGTTGGAAGGGATTCAGGCATGGATCAGGAATTACGCTGAAGAGGCATCCTTTCTGGCCACCCTTGAAAAAGATCCCCGTCAAAAACAGGAATATGAGGGGATGTCGGAACGTCTCAGCTGGATCTCCTCCAACCGGCCACGGAACTTCCATGATGCATTACAACTGATCTGGACCTTCCATCTTGCCGTGCTGAACGAAGATGCCATTTCGGGGCTTTCTCCAGGACGCGTAGGGCAGGTCCTTTTCCCTTACTGGGAACGGGATATCAAATCCGGCATCCTGGATCGTGAAAAAAGCCTGGAACTGCTGGAATGTATGCGGATGAAGTTTACCGAGATCGACTGCTTTGCCTCCATGGGTGTTGTGGGTGGCGTGCTGTCGGGAAATACCTTTAACAATCTCTGCCTTGGCGGATTAACAAAAGAGGGCAACTCAGCAGCCAACGAACTGGAGATGCTGATCCTGGAAGCCGGTATCCGGTGTGATACGCCGCAGCCCACCCTTTCAATTCTTTATGATGAAAAGCTTCCTGAAGAGTTTCTTCTGAAAGGAGTGGAGTGCACAAAGATTGGCACGGGATACCCGGCGTGGGTCAGCAATCAGGTAGCGATGGAGTTTCTTCTGAAGAATTACGGCCATGAAGGCATGACGATGGAAGAGGCACGGGCCTGGTCGATCGGCGGATGCCTTGAAACCTCTCCGGGAAGCTGGATGCCATTGGAACTGGATGGGAAGATCCACTGGATCCCCGGGGGCTCCGCTCCGGCAACGAGCGTTGGAGTTCACTTCATATCCCTACCGAAGATCCTGGAAGTGGTTCTGTTTGATGGGATG
>JAFGNY010000222.1 GCA_016926765.1 Bacteroidales bacterium
GACCCATGACGCCCTGAAAAGATCCTGCCTTACGTGCGGATCAATCAGCAGAGAGCCATTAGTTATGACAGCAACAGGAATTCCGGATATGTTTAACAGATCCATCTCTTTCCCGAGATGAATGTCGAGGGTAGGTTCTCCGTTAGCAACAAAGGTCAGGTAATCCGGACTGTCTTCCTCCCCAAGCAAGGCCAGATGCTGAAACACCTCGCGGAGCAGGTATTCCGGTTGATAATATGTTCGCCTGACGTCTGTCATGCGGCATTTTGAACCCACCTGGCAATAGATGCAGGAATAGGAACAGCTCTTGATCCCCGGAATATTATTGATCCCAAGACTTTTGCCCAATCTGCGGGAAGGAATAGGACCGAATGCAATCATCTGGTCCAGCCGTCAGGGTGTTTTCCCCGAAAGCTTTTTCTCGAGTTCCCTCACCTGATCTTTTAGCAATTGAATCTCTTCTCTATAGGAGATTCCGGGAGAAGTGTCTCTGTTCCTTTCGTCATCATTCCATCTTCCCCGGGTTCTGAAGCCCAATCCCATACCCTGACCACGGGCTCCTCCTCTGTTGAAGCCTCTTCCTCTTCCTCCACCCCGGCCAAGGCCTTGCCCTATACCAGCGTTTGGATTGTTGAATCCCGGTGTCTCATTTCCGGTACAAAGACCCATTTTTCTTCCTGTCATTCTTCCAAGTCCTTCAGGACCTGTTCTGTCGCCTCCTGGCATAATTACCTCCTTTTTTATGTTGGTTCTTACTATTTCGATATTGCCCGCAGCATCTGCCATGGCCAAAACCGCCAGCCAAACTGATCAACTCCGTTGAATGACACTCCGGGCACTCGATCAGTTCAGCATTGATTCCTGTTTTGAACATATACCCACATTTTGCACACCGGATAATATTGCTGCGAAAATGGATGCTGCCCCCTTCAATCACCAGTTTTTTCCCTTCAATGATCAATCCGGCAATTTTTTTCCGTGCATCCTCAATCAGCCGGGTAAAGGTCGATCGGGATATTTCCATCTCTCCGGCAGCCTCTTCATGCGATAAACCAATATGATCTGCCAGTCTGAACGCTTCATATTCATCCAGGGTTATAACTACCAGATCGAGATCACGGCCATAGACACCTCCTGGTTTAAATTCTGTGAACAGGGGTGGTTCGTGAACGATCCGTTCATTTTTTGGGCGTGGCATACAGTACTTTTTTTTGCAAATATAGTGCACATATGTTCAAAATGCAAGAAAAATTTTATTTTTTCCGCTCTGGTGATGGGATAGTGCAGCGTCCTGATGCCATTGGTCTATCAAAGCCTGCAGTTCAATTTCAGTATGTTTCCGTTGTTGTTCATCCGAAGCAATTGGATTACACCCTGTTACAAAAATGCCTAGCAAGGAAGATATCAGGAGTATGTAGTATTATTTTTCCCTAGGATTTATTTCTTGCCATAAATAGGCATAATAGGATACAATAGGAACTCTGTTGTATTTTCTAATGTGTTCTATGTGCCTACTGTGGTTAATCTTTAATAACAACAAGCTTTCTGACAGTCGATTGACTTCCATTGCTTATCCTGCAGAAATAGACTCCCTGCGGAAGATGGCTGATATCATATGTAACCTTTGGATTTTCTGAAGGGATCAACTCTTTCATCACCTGGATCCCACTTACATCAACGATCTCCAGTTCTGTCGGCGACTGCCAACTGCCAACTGCCAACTGCAGACTTATAAATGAGTTTGCCGGATTGGGGTACAACACTATATCGAGTCCATCGGCAGGTTGCAGGTTGATCGCAGCGATAGGATAACTCTGGGTGGAGACCCAGGTTTGATTCATGACACTATCTCCAGATTCGCCACCAAAAATCAGCACTTTATAGGTTTCTGCCAGTGTCGTGTTCCTTAGACTATCACCCCCTGACTCTTTATACAGTGCGGCATCGCCGCCAGCCACCGGTTGAGGCAATAGTTGCTGTCGCTGAATCACATCGCCTGTTGCCGTATTGAACTCATAAACGAGATCACTATCCTCTCCCTGTGCGTCACGCCCTCCAAAAATGAAAACGACCTTCTCATTCAGGTTATTAAGCACATGAACATGACTGGTATATCCCTGCAGGGGCAGCCCTCCTGTGGTCACGCCCCAGGTTCCATCTTCGATCTGATAATAGACCATTACCTCTGGCTCCCCGAACACGAGCATCATTTGATCTTCGATTGTAAATGCAAGATGGTGGCTGTAGGATTTTGGACAATCTCTCAGCTTGGTGTATCCTGCCGATGAAAAGGACCAGAAATCATTGAGGTTGTACCCATCGGAACCGGTGCCTCCCAGGATCCCCATACTGCCTTCCGGCAATGTTACGATAGCCTGTCCGTATCTTGCAGGTGGACGACCTCCGGGGAGAGAGGGCTGCTCCCATCGGTTCAAGGAAAGATCGTATGTCCACATATCATCCAAGGGACCACTCTCTCCCAGACCGCCATAAATGTACATCTTGTCGCCGCTGATCCAGGCTTCGTGTTCCATGCGGGCAGGCGGTGGTGCATTTTCAGGGGTGATCTCATTCCAATCGTTTTGTTCAAATACAAACAGATCATTAAACAAATCCTGTCCCGGGACTCCTCCGCCAAAGAGAAGGATCTTGCCTTCAGGTATAGTTACCATGCTATGTCCCTCTCGGGGGGAGGGTGAGTTGGGAGGTGTTAACGATTGCCAGTCCTGGGCCAGAAGGCTTACTGGAACTATTGAAAGGAGAAAAGAAACATGTAAAATTTTAAGTTTCATATGCCTTGAATTTGGGTTTGTTTGAAAAACAAATATAACAATTTCTTTATATTTGTATATGAATCCTTTATCGATCCTGAAAGTGATCCGTATTTTACTACTTACCATTCTGCCACTCTTGTCCGCATGTCCGCTTGTCACTATCTTTGCATCATGAACATTGAGATTATAAATATCGGCGATGAGATTCTCATCGGGCAGGTAATCAACACCAACGCAGCCTGGATGGCAGAGGAGCTAAACCGGATTGGCTTTATGGTCTTCCGGTTTACTGTGGTTTCCGATAACCGGGAATATATTCTCCAGGCCTTGAAAGAGGCCCAGGTCAGAGCAGATTTAGTGCTTGTCAGCGGTGGTCTGGGCCCCACCAAGGACGACATCACGAAAGAAACCATCTGTGATTTTTTTTCTACCAAACTGGTATTCAACGAAGAGGCATTCCGGAATATTGAGGCCCTTTTCGCCAGGAGGGGATGGTCTGTCAATGTTTTGAACCGCAAACAGGCGGAACTGCCGGAGAATTGCATCTCGCTTCCCAACCGGTTAGGAACAGCCAGGGGGATGTGGTTTGAAACAAGCGGACAAGCGGACAAGCGGACAAGCGGACAAGCGGACAAGGGGACGAGCGAACTGCCAACTGCCAACTGCCAACTGCCAACTGTCTTTATCTTCCTTCCCGGTGTTCCTTTTGAACTGAAAGAGATGTTTACCCGGGAAGTCATTCCGAGATTGAAGCAGCTATTCACTCCAAAGACCATCATTCACCGGACAGTACTGACTCAGGGAATGGGTGAATCGGGCATCGCTGATCTCATTCAGGAGTGGGAAGAGAACCTGCCGGGGAATCTGAAACTTGCCTACCTGCCTCAGCCTGGAATCGTCAGACTCCGGCTGACAGGTTCCGGATCCGATGAAGAGATCCTCCGGCAGGAGGTTGAATCCGAAATCCGGAAACTGCATCAGATAATACCGGATCTGATCTACGGGTACGATACAGATACCCTCGAAGCCATCGTCGGACAACTGCTGATGCAACAGAAACAAACCCTGTCCATAGCCGAAAGCTGTACAGGAGGATATATCTCTCACCTGGTGACCTCCATCCCCGGAAGCTCTGCTTATTTCCAGGGATCTGTTGTGGCCTATTCCAACCGGTCAAAAGAGGACCTCCTCTATGTAAAAAAAGATACTCTGGAGAACCATGGTTCGGTGAGCGAGCAGGTAGCCATGGAAATGGCGCTGGGAGCCAAAGCGAGATTCCGGTCCGACTACTCCATTGCCACAACCGGCATCGCCGGGCCCACCGGAAGTACGCCTGATAAACCAGTGGGAACCGTATGGATTGGCATCGCCACTCCAACCGGCGTTTTTGC
>JAFGNY010000223.1 GCA_016926765.1 Bacteroidales bacterium
CGTGAACCCAAACGAATCTTGCAGAAAGTCAAAGGGATAGGGGAGGTTCTCAGCGCGGCAGTCGGGAACAGGGAGATCTTCCGGCGGGCCGAACAGGAGATCACCTTCATCGAGCGCTTTCACATTCGTCCACTCTTCTTTCAGGATCCGGAATATCCGGTAAGGCTGACACATTGTATTGATGGCCCGATGATGCTCTTCTTCAAAGGGAATACTGATTTGAATGCAACCAGGGTCATCGGGGTTGTCGGGACCCGCAGCGCCACTGGTTACGGAAAAGGGATCTGCCGGGAACTGATCGGTGGACTGATCCCTCACAGTCCGTTGGTAGTTAGCGGACTGGCTTATGGCATAGACAGTTGTGCCCACCGGGCGGCACTGGAAAATAACTTGCAAACGATTGCGGTCCTGGGCCATGGCCTCGACAGGATCTATCCTTACTCAAACAGCGTGTTGGCTGAAAAGATGCTCTCCTGCGGAGGCCTCATCACCGAATTTTTCAGTGGTACCAATCCCGACAGAGAGAACTTTCCCAAACGGAACCGGATCATCGCCGGGTTATGTGACGCCATTGTTGTGGTGGAAGCGGCGCGCAAAGGTGGCGCTCTGATCACGGCCGACATTGCCAATTCCTATAACCGGGATGTGTTCGCTATCCCCGGCAGGATTGGTGATGCCTGGTCGGAAGGAACCAATTACCTCATCCGGATTAACAAAGCCCATCTTTGCCAGTCGGCCGAAAACATTGAATACATCATGGGCTGGAGGGTCCCGGAAAAGAAACAGGACTTCCAGCGAAAGATCTTTCTGGAGATGACTCCCGATGAAGAGTTGGTTGTGAGATTTTTGGAAACGGGTGGGAAAACCGGCATTGATGAGATCATGAACCATTTAGCCCTCCCCGTCAGCCGCGTCTCAGCCGCCTTGCTGAACCTGGAATTCGAAGGCATCGTGAAAATCTTGCCGGGAAAGGTCTATGAACTATGCTAAGTGGGAAGGAAAAGAATTTTGTTTCGCGTTTCAGTCAAACTTGTCCGCCTGTCCGCTTGTCCGCCTGTCCGCTTGTCCGCTTGTCAAATCTTGTCCAAGGGTTCCGGTTTGGTATAGGCCGCTTTGATCCCGAGAATAAAGACAATTACCATTGAGCCGAATGCGAACAGGCTGAGTAGTTTGAAATCTTTGGTCAGAAGACAGAAATTGAAGAGTCCGTGGAAAAAAGCAGCAGCAAATAATCCTGTCAGGTTATAGACGAAGCGAGACTTGATGAACTTTGCCATCCCTACATAGAATCCAAGGATCACGGCAAAGATCAGGTTTGCCGGAACAAACACAAAGGCATAAAGTGTTTCAGGGAAAAGGGAACGGATGCCGAGAGGATCCAGGATAAACAGCAGCATCCTGAGAGTGGAGAATCCAAGCGCTACCATGATGGAGAAGGTAATGCCATGGATGGGTTTATCAATCGCCTCTTTCGGAATGATCAGGCATCTGTAAATACTATACATTCCAAGTTCTGAGGCGAACCCAACGGTCACGAAAGAGTAGAAAATAGTACGTTTGAGATTGCGGAGTTCATTCAGGCCAAGCAACGAGGAAATGTACTGGGCTGCAAGCAGAACCAAAATTCCGGCCATGCCCAGGAAGAAACTCTTGATGAGCAGGGAGGAGAAATTTTTGCTGATCCGGTGGTAGAAATAGATATAGATCACCGCAGCAATGACTGGTGCAAACCCTAATGTCATGTAAACAATTGGTCTCATGCTATGAGGATTGGAGATTCCGGTGCTCAAATGTAAGATATTTTATACTTTTACCAAGAGTTATTTTAATTCCCCTGAACAAATGACCGGACCGAAGGCCCTGGAAGGACTGGTTGAGAAATCGACCGGAAGCTGGATATATGTCCGCAGTCACGACGGCAAACGCTATCCCTGTAAGGTAAAAGGGCGTTTCCGGATTCAGGGGATCCGAACAACCAACCCGGTTGCGATAGGAGACCATGTTGAATTCACTTTGTTACCCGGAGAGGAAGAGGGCATGATTCACCGGATCCTGCCGCGCGACAATTACATCATACGGAAAGCAACCAAGCTTTCGCGTGAAGCCCATATCATTGCAGCCAATCTCGATCATGCCTACCTGATCGTTACTCTGGCAAATCCCCGGACGTCCACCGGGTTCATCGACCGGTTTCTGGTGACTGCCACAGGATATTTCATCCCTTCAAGCTTGATATTCAACAAACTGGATATCTATGGCCCACAGGAGTTGCGGCAGATGGAGAAGCTTTTTGACATCTATCGCCAGGCAGGCTATCCCTGTTATGCAGTCTCCGCCCTTCGGGGGGATCACGTGGAAAAGATCAGTGAACTGCTGAAAGGAAAAGTTAACCTCTTCGCAGGGCATTCGGGATCGGGTAAATCGGAGTTGATCAAAGCCATCGATCCCCGGTTGAACCCCCGGACCGGAAAAATATCGGAAACACACAGGAAAGGCATGCATACCACCACGTTCGCTGAGATGTACCGGATTCCGGGAGACGGGTATATCATCGACACCCCAGGGATTAAAGAGTTCGGACTCGTTCACTTTGAGCTATCTGAGATTCCACGGTGCTTTCCCGAGATGGACCGACTGCTGCCATTATGCCAGTATAGCAACTGTACCCATGTGCATGAACCGGGTTGTGCGGTGAAGAAAGGAGTTGAGGCAGGGGAGATCAGTGAGATCCGATATAATAGTTATCTTAGCATTCTAAACGATAGAAATAAACGCTCGTGACCATGATTGCCCGGGACCTGATCACCGATTCCGTTGCTCCGTTGAACACCTCCGATAGCGGGGCTCTGGCGCTGGGCATGATGGATGAGTACCGGGTTTCCCATCTGCCTATTGTGAATAATCATGACTTCCTCGGCCTGATCAGCGATGCCGATATCTTCGCCCTGAACGCCTTTGACGATCCTATAGGAAATCACATGCTTACGCTGAGCGGCGCCTATGTAATGGAATCACAACCGGTTTATGAGGTCATCCAAACCTTCTCCAATCTGAAGCTTACGGTCATGCCGGTACTGGACGAAAAAAAACAGTACCTGGGAGTGATCACCCTGGCGAACTTGGTTCACCATATCGCGAAGATCACATCGATCGATGCCAAAGGAGGAATCATTGTATTGGAAATCAATGATAAAGATTACTCCCTTTCCCAGATATGCCAGATTGTGGAAGCGAATGACGCTACCGTTCTAAGCTCCTATATCACCTCTTTTCCCGAATCTACCAAACTCGAAGTAACCCTTAAAATCAACCGCCTTGATATCGGTTCCATCCTCCAAACCTTCAACCGGTACGGTTACCAGGTGATCTCCAGCTATTCAAATAAAGACGCATATTCTGAAACCATTCAGCAACGTTTCGACGCGTTGATGAACTACCTCAATATCTGACCGCGGGCTATGAGATCTCTCCTGCTGACCAGTCTCCTGCTGCTAACCGGTCTCCTTCAGGTCAGAGGGGAAACAGACTCGACAACGTTGTTCATCATCGATCGTATCATCCTCAATGGGAATAAGATCACTCACCCCAGGATCATCCTCCGGGAATTGAAATTTTCAGAAGGGGATACCCTTACAGGCGCTACTCTCCCGGAAGCACTTCAGAAAAGCCGCGAAAACATTTTTAATACTTCGCTGTTCAATGTGGTGGAGCTGGATACCGCTTTACTCTCTTTCGCTCCCATCCATCTGGCAGTGACCGTGAATGTGATTGAACGTTGGTACATCTGGCCAATTCCCTACATCGAATTCCCCAACAGGAATATCAATGCCTGGCTGGAGACATGGGACTTCAGCAGGCTGACCTACGGATTGAATTTTAAATTCTTTAACGCCCGCGGAAGGAACGAGACACTGACCCTGTTGCTGCACCTTGGATTTAACCAGCAATATGGCTTCACTTACCAGACTCCTTACATCAACAAACAGCAAACCTGGGGTTTCGGCTTTGGCGGAGACTATGACCGCAACCGGTCATTGATCACAGGCACTACCGGAAACAAGAGTAATTACCTGGATACGGCCAGCGGAAGCCTGCAACAACGGATTCATGGATTTGCAGAGGGCTATTTCAGGCCAAGCCTTTACGGTTACCACACCTTTTCTCTGGCCTTTGATTATTATCATTTTGCCGACACCTTGCTGAAGATCCCTGGGTACCTCACCGATAGCACCAATGATCAATCCTTCATCACCCTCTATTATAAATACAAACTTGACCACCGGGATGTTAGGTACTATCCGCTGCAAGGCTATTATTTTGACCTGGAGCTGACGAAACAGGGATTTTCGGGACATCCGGTAGATCTGTTCAGCATCCAGTCGACCTTCAGGAAATACTGGAAATTTGCCGAACGCTGGTTTCTGGCAGCCGGGGTAACGGCAAAATGGTCGTGGCCCGAAGAACAACCGTTTTACCTTCAGCACGGAATCGGTTATGGGCGAGACCTGATCAGGGGATTTGAATACTATTCAATCAATGGTTCCTGGTTCGGATTGGTCAAGACCAACCTGAAATTTGCCCTGGTAAAACCGCGCATCCTGAAGCTTTCATTCATCCATACACCAAAATTCGGGATTCTGCCTCTCGGGCTCTTTCTGAATCTCTTTGCAGATGCCGGATATGTCCATAACTCAGTTCCACTGGTGAAGCAGGACAATCCGCTGGTCAACAATCTATTAGCCGGATACGGCATCTCCATCGACCTTGTTACCTATTACGACATTGTACTCGACCTGAATTTTGCGATGAATAGCCTGGGCGAACCTGGAATTTATATCCATTTTATTGCACCGATCTGATCCATTGGGTTTTCCCGAAAAATGACGTATCTTTGCGCCTTGAAACTCAGAATCCTCAATGAATTTAGCGCTTTTTGGCCGAACGGTGACTGAACCGATGCTCCCTTACCTCCAGGAGTTTATCCAGCGGCTCGAAGAAATGACGGAATCCACCCTGATCTACCAGTCGTTTTACGATCAGTTGAAAGGACAGATCAGGTTTAAGAGAGATCCCGTCCTGTTTTTTCAGGATACCAATCTGCACGGGAAAGCTGACTTTCTCTGTACCATTGGTGGTGACGGGACGATTCTGGATGCCGTGGCCCTGACGGTCAGCAGCGGTATTCCAATCATCGGTGTGAATATGGGCCGTTTGGGGTTCTTATCCACGATATCAAAAGATGAAATTATTCCGGCATTGAAAGAGATTTTTGCAGAGAGGTACATGCTTGAGAACCGGACACTCCTGCGGCTTGACGGAACAAAAGATCTGTTCGGTGGATTTCCCTATGCCCTGAATGAACTGGCAATTTATAAGAGCGACCTGCAGACGATGATCACTATCAGGGTTTTTATCAACAACGAGTTTTTAAATGCTTACTGGGCAGATGGATTAATTGTATCGACGCCAACGGGATCAACGGCTTACTCCCTGAGCTGTGCCGGTCCGATCATCACGCCTGATTCAGAGAATTTTGTCATCACCCCCGTGGCCAGCCATAATCTTACTGTAAGGCCCATCGTGATCCGCGATGACTCCAGGATACGGATCATCGTGGAAGGAAATGGCACGGAGTTTTTTGTCGCAATGGACTCCAGAAAAGAAAAGGTAACCGGCGGAGTGGAGCTGATGGTCACCAGAGCAGAATTTTCTGTTCGTCTTGTCCGGCTTCCTGATCGCCACTTTTTCAAGACGATACGTGACAAACTTCACTGGGGACTGGACGCCAGGAATTAATTACCAGGTACGAATTACGAAAAGCGAACGGCGAATAGCGAATTGTGGCAGACTCTTCAATAATTTTCCGAAATTTTCGTTATAGGAATGTTTGAGTATACGGGTATGAGATTTACTACTGTTTTACTTCTCCTGATCCTGTCCGGATTCACTGCAATTTCTCAGGATCTGGAAGTTGGTTTGTTCGGAGGGGGCTCCTATTACCTCGGGGACGCAAATCCTTCAGCCCACTTCAAAGGGACACAGCTGGCCTATGGCGTATTAGCCAGGTATACCATCGATGACCGTTGGGCCGTGAAACTGAGCGGGACACGTGGAACGGTCAAGGGAGATGCTTCCTCCACCTGGTTTCTTCCCAACCGCAACCTGCAGTTTGAGAGCCCGGTTACGGATATCTCAGCGGTGGCAGAGTTTAACTTTCTGCCCTATTTTACAGGTAGCCGGAAGAACTTTTTAACTCCTTACGTCTTCGCAGGCATAGGGGTCACCTTTTTTAAACCTTCATCCGGAGGGGTGGAACTCCAACCACTGGGTACTGAGGGTCAGCAGGTGGGATACGAGGGAAGAAAACCCTATTCGCTTACTGCGTTGAATATTCCTTTCGGACTTGGGTTGAAAGTCAGCATCGCCCGGAGGATTGGCATGGCTCTTTTCTGGGAAATGCATAAAACCTTTACTGATTACCTCGACGACATCAGTAAAACCTATTATCTTGATGGCATAGTCATCGATCCGGATGATCCGCAACAGTACCTTTCCGACCCTACCATGAGTTACCAGCCGGGGATGCAACGGGGAAACTCACGGGATCAGGATTGGTATTCTTTTTACGGTATCACAATAACTTATAAATTTGCACTCGACGCGAACAAGCGTTGCCGGGATGTATACGACTTTTGATTGATATGATTTGATGGAGTTAAAAGAACAGATCAACAGGGATAAGTTACCATGTCATGTTGCCGTGATTATGGATGGGAATGGTCGCTGGGCAAGGAAACAGGGCTTCGCACGCGTAAAAGGCCATGAAAAAGGGGTTGGCGCAGTGAAAGCAACGGTTGAGGCTGCCGCTGAGCTTGGACTTAACTACCTGACACTATATGCTTTTTCAACAGAGAACTGGAAACGTCCGAAGTATGAAATCGAATCTCTGATGAAACTTCTTGTTCATGCAATTCACAACGAGATGGCTTCCCTGATGGAAAACAACATCCGGCTTACGACCATCGGCGACCTCAACGCCCTTCCTTCCAAAAGTCAGAAAGAGTTGCAGCGGGCTATGGAAACCACCTCCTCCAATACCGGACTCACCCTCATCCTTGCACTCAGCTATAGTGCTCACTGGGAAATCGTGGAAGCTTGTAAAGAACTGGCCGAAGAGGTCAGGATTGGGAAACTGGCAACCGAAGAGATTGATTCAACGTTGTTTGCGACAAAACTTTCTACAGTAGGAATTCCTGATCCTGAGCTTCTGATACGAACCAGCGGTGAGTACCGGATTAGCAATTTCCTTCTCTGGCAGATTGCATATTCCGAACTTTATTTTACGCCTACACTCTGGCCCGATTTCACCAAAGAGGATTTTTTTATGGCCATCCTGGATTTTCAGAACCGCGAACGCAGATTTGGTCTTACCAGTGAACAGATAACCCTAGTTGAAGCCACCAAGAAGAAACGCACTAAATGAAGCTACGATCTTTCATCCTTCTCCTGCTCTCCTCAATCACCCTTCATCCTCTGATGGCTCAGGTTACCCTGGGAGACATCGGGATTGACTACAATAACCCGAAAGAGTATGAGATTGGAGGGATTACAGTCAGCGGCGTGAAATACCTCGATGGCAACGTCCTGATCATGTTGTCGGGGCTGACGGTTGGGGACCGGATCTTTGTGCCGGGTGATAAGATTACCAGGGCGATAAAAAAACTATGGGACCAGGGACTCTTTGAAGACATCAGGATCACAGTGACAAATGTTATCGGAAATCAGATTTTCCTAGATATCTATCTGCGTGAACGGCCTAGGTTGTCGAAATTCTCCTTTTCAGGCATCAAGAAATCGGATGCCGATAATATCCGTGATAAGATCCGGCTGGTCAAAGGGGACTATGTGACGGATAACCTGATTATCAAGACAAAAAATATCATCTTAGCCTATTTTGAAGACAAAGGCTTCCTGAATGCAGAGGTGGATATAGCAATTAAGCGGGATTCCTCAACCGCCAACCTGGTTTCTATGTTCATCAATATCAGTAAGAACGGACGTGTGAAAGTGCAAAACATGCAGGTTCATGGTAACGAACACCTGTCCAAGGAACAGATATCAGGGGCCTTTAAAGAGACCAAAGAGATGGCTGTTTTCAACCCGATGGACGGACTTGACCAGGTGCTCTGGGAGTCGGTAAAAGCAGCCCTGCGAATTGATTTTGTTGAGATTGCCAGTATCCTTCAGCAGCATGCTTTCAACACGGTGAGAATCCGCATCTTCAAAGCATCGAAATTTATTCCTGACGACTATGAGGAGGATAAAATCAACCTGATCTCAAAATATAACTCGTTGGGATACAGAGATGCCCGGATTATTACCGATACGGTTACACATAACGACGATAATACCATCAATGTGAACATCTGGGTGGAAGAGGGACCAAAATATTATGTACGCAAAATTAGCTGGGTTGGTAACGAAAAATACAATGAAGTCTTCCTGTCGCGATTCCTGAAAGTCAAACCCGGAGATGTATACAATAAGGAAGCACTGGAAGCAGCATTGAGTTATGACCCAAACGGCGGAGACCTCCGTTCACTTTATATGGATGACGGGTATCTCTTTTTTGATGTGATCCCTGTGGAGGTAAGGGTGGAAAATGATTCTATCGATCTGGAGATCAGGTTGCATGAAGGAACACAGGCCACGGTGAATAAAGTGACGATCAATGGAAACACGAAGACTAATGACCATGTGGCATTACGCGAGATTCAGACCAGACCCGGACAGCTTTTCAGCCGCGACAGGCTGATCCGTTCGCAACGGCAACTTGCTCAGCTCCAATATTTCGATGCCGAAAAGCTTGTCCCCAATGTGAATCCTCATCCCGAAGACGGCACCGTGGATATCGACTATACGGTTGAGGAGACCTCCGCCGACCAGATTGAACTCTCGGGCGGATGGGGATACGGACGAATCATTGGAACTCTGGGCCTTTCATTTAATAACTTCTCTCTCCGGAACATCTTCAACTTCAAAGCCTGGAAACCAATCCCCGCAGGAGATGGACAGAAGCTGAGTGTACGGTTCCAGACCTATGGCAAAGGATACTTCAGTTATAGTTTCTCCTTTACCGAGCCCTGGCTTGGAGGGAAGAAACCACTGGCACTCAGTCTCTCTTATGTCCATTCAAAATATACAAACGGATTAAATAAAACCGATTCCCTCTACGGCTATTTCAAGATCGACGGAATCTCGGTCGGACTGGGAACACAGCTCAAATGGCCGGATGATTACTTCTCACTATACAACAGCATCAATTATTACCGGTACAATACCCTGAACTATTCGGCGATCTTCACCTTCGGAGGTGGCAACGGCGCCTACAATGCGCTCTCTTACGGGGTGACTCTCACGAGGAATTCCGTTGACAACCCGATCTTCCCGCGGGCCGGATCGGAGACCTCCCTCTCGCTGGAACTCACTCCTCCCTACAGCCTTTTCCGAAGCGGTGACGTGGATTATGATACCATGGCATACAGTGAGCGCTATAAATGGGTGGAATATTACAAAATCAAATTCAAGGGGGCCTGGTACATCAGCCTGATCGGGAAACTGGTACTGACTCCCAGAATACAGATCGGATACCTTGGCACCTATAACAAGAACCTCGGAGTGACTCCGTTTGAGCGTTTTTACCTTGGAGGAGACGGGCTTACGGGCTACAATAACATGGACGGCCGGGAACTTATCGGGATGCGCGGATATACCAATAACTCACTGACACCCGGGTATCCCAATTCGGTTGGAGGAACTGTTTATACCAAGAATACACTGGAGTTGCGTTACCCGATCTCCCTGAATCCGAGTGCAACCATTTATGCCCTGGGATTCCTTGAAGCAGGAAATGACTGGCTTCGCTGGAAAGATGTCAACCCGTTCAATCTTTACCGTTCTGTTGGACTGGGAATTCGTGTCTTCCTGCCGATGTTCGGATTGCTTGGACTTGACTGGGGATACGGATTGGATGCCGTTCCAGGAGTGCCGGGAGCTAACGGAAGCCAGTTCCACTTCTCGATAAACTCTTCGATAGATTAGGGATTAGGGAAACGGAAATACGAAATACGAAATACGAATGACAATAATTATCCAGTGATCCAGTGATCGGTAAAAAAGCAGAAACATGAAAAAGTTCCTTCTAACCTTCATCGCCCTGGTGTTTGCCTCGGCCATGATCCACGCACAGAAGTTTGCCTATGTGGATACCAAGTATATCCTTGACAACATCCCTGAATATTCAGAAGCTCAGGCCCAGTTAGAAGAACTCTCCGCGCAATGGCAGAAGGAGATCGAAGCAAAGTTTGATGAGGTGGAGAAAATGTATCAAAACTACCAGGTTCAATCGGTACTGTTACCAGAAGAGATGAAAACCAAAAAAGAGCAGGAGATCGTTGACGCGGAAAAAGAGGCTAAAACGATGCAGCGAGACTATTTCGGGAAAGACGGCGAACTCTTTAAAAAGAGGCAGGAGTTGGTTAAACCAATTCAGGAGAAAATCTATAATGCGATTCAGCAAATCGCGGAAGACAACAACTATTCTGTGGTTTTCGATAAAGCCGGAAGCCTTACAATGATGTATGCCAACCCGAAATACGACGTTAGTGATGATGTGCTTGATCAACTGGGCGCTGCCATGGGATCCAGAACACGAAGTCAGTCGTCGAGCGGCTCGGGCGGATCAGGTGGTACGGGTGACTCAGGTGGGAAACAGAGAAAATAATCGGGCCCGACACTACTTTATCGAATGATATTTTTTCTAATTTTGCGAACCTAAAAAGTACAAACCCAATTTTAAAAGAAAACAATGAAAAAATTAGCAAAGATCTTTGCCGTGATGGCGCTCTTCATTGGGATAGCATTTAGTTCACAGGCTCAAACTCAGCCTCCTGTAAAAGTAGGATATATTGATTTCAATGCGTTGCTTCAATCAATGCCCGGAATTGATACTGTTCGGACTTCCCTCCAGAAATACCAGGAAACACTGACAGATCAGATGGACCAAATGCGCTCGGAATTTGAGAACAAATATCTCGATTACCAATCGAAAGCTGCCGGGATGTCTGATATCATCAAACAGAATAAAGAACAGGAGCTCCAGCAACTACAGGAGCGGATTGATGCTTTTCAGACACAGGCGCAGCAGGATCTTCAAAACAAACAACAGAAACTTCTTCAGCCGCTGATTGATGAAGCAAAAGGAGCTATAAATGATGTTGCCAAGGAGAAGGGGTATACCTATGTGCTCAATGCGATCGAAGACGTGGTTCTTTATTCCACACCGGCAGATGATCTGATGGGAGCTGTAAAGGCAAAACTTGGGATCAATTAGAGATAGAACCTTCTGATTACTCCTTGCCGTACCATCCGGCGTACATCATGTAATTCCGGGATATCCGATTGACTTGCCCTTCCAGCAGTTTTTGATCGATGTCCCGGATTTTCTTTGCCGGAATTCCGGCCCATACGGTTCCTGAATCAATCACTGTACCTTCCTTGACGACGGCTCCCGCACCGATGATCGAGTAGCTGTGAATCACAACCCCGTCCATGATAATCGCTCCCATTCCAACCAGCACGTGGTCGTGGATGGTACATCCATGGATGATCGCGTTGTGGGCAATGGATATATGTTTCCCGCGCATTGTCGGCAAGAAAACATCCCTCCCCAAACCGGGGAATGATTCCATTAACAGCTTTGATCAGTGCCATGGCTTATCTCTCTGTTTTTTGGGAATAGTCGAGGGAATAGTGCAATCCCCTGTTTTCCTTGCGAACGGCCGCGTGTTTGATCACCAGGTAGGCTGCGTTGATCATGTTACGGAGTTCGCTGAGACGGGGAGAGAGGATCGATTTATTGTACAGCGCTTCCGTCTCCTCATAGAGCAGGTTGAGCCTGTCGAGCGCCCGTTGCAGACGAAGATCGGATCGTACGATGCCGACATAGCTGCTCATGATCGCCTGGAGCTCTTTCTGCGACTGGGTTATGAGAATCATCTCTTCTGTGAGCACCATTCCTTCGGCATTCCAATCTGGAATCGCATTGCAGAAGTCAATGAGGGGAAGTTGTTCGATGGCATGCTGGCTGGCGCGGTGAGAAAAGACGACCGATTCGAGGAGCGAATTGGATGCCAGCCTGTTGGCACCATGAAGGCCGGTGCAGGCACATTCGCCTGAAGCATACAGGTTCCGGATCGTAGCACGCCCGTATTCATCTGTTTTGATGCCTCCGCAAAAATAGTGAGCGGCAGGAACCACCGGGATGAAATCGCGTGAGATATCAATACCAAGGCTCAGACATTTTGCGTAGATTCTGGGAAACTGCCTGATCAGATCCTCTTTTTTGAGGTGCCTGCAATCCAGGTGTACAAAATCTTCTCCACTGATCTTCAGTTCGTTGTCAATAGCTCTTGCGACAATATCACGCGGGGCAAGCGAAAGCCTTTCATCGTACTTATGCATGAATTCGTTGCCCCTGTAATCCTTCAGAACAGCTCCAAACCCACGAAGAGCTTCAGTAATCAGGAATGAAGGCCGTTCCTGAGGATGAAAGAGGGCAGTAGGATGAAATTGAACAAATTCCATATTCTCAATGACCCCTTTGGCCCGGTACACCATCGCAATGCCATCGCCGGTTGAGATAGTCGGATTCGTTGTATTGCTGTAAATATTACCCGCACCGCCTGTCGCGACCAGCGTCACTTTGGCAAGAATGGTATCCACCATGCTGGTTTTCGGGTTGAGCACATAAACGCCGTAACAGGTAAGGTCGGTAGTCCGGATGCTGACATGAATACCCAGATGGTGCTGGGTGATCAGGTCGATGGCATAGTAGTTTTCAAGCACCTCGATATTCGGATGCCTACGGACCTGCTCAATGAGCGTATCTTCAATCTCACGGCCGGTGCTGTCTTTGTGCCGGAGAACCCTGTATTCCGAATGGCCGCCCTCCTTCGCAAGATCGTAGTGGCCTGTTTCGTCTTTATCAAAATTAGCCCCCCATGCGATCAGTTCTGCGATACGATCAGTCGATTCCCCGATCGTGATCCTGACGATATTTTCATCGCACAATCCATCACCGGCCTGTATGGTATCGAAAATATGTTTTTCGAACGTATCCGGCGTGTACATCACGGCGGCAATGCCTCCCTGTGCATAACTGGTGGCGGTATCGTCCATCTTTTTCTTCGTGACGATACAGACCTTCCCTTTTTCAGCTGCCTTCAGAGCAAATGTAAGACCGGCAATTCCCGACCCGATCACCAGAAAATCAACATGGGTTCTCATAGCATTTCTCAGATATCCAGTAAGACACGGTAAAGATCTTCTCCGCCGGTCAGCATCCTTCCGGGTTCTTCAACCAACTCCTTTACCCTGACCAGGAAACCGACCGATTCTCTCCCATCAATCAAACGGTGGTCGTATGAGAGCGCGATGTACATCATGGGGTGTATCTCCATTTGTCCGTTGACGGCAACCGGACGGTCCATGATCTTATGCATTCCAAGGATGCCGCTTTGTGGCGGATTCAGGATAGGAGTCGACATCAGGGACCCGTATACTCCACCATTCGATATCGTAAAGGATCCCCCTTTCATATCGTCGATAGTTATGCGGTTTTCCCTTGCTTTTACCGCCATCTCTTTGATTTTGATCTCGATTTCAGCCAGACTCAGCGACTCCGTGTTGCGAATCACGGGCACAAGAAGCCCTTTTGGAGCGCTGACGGCAATTCCCATATCCACATAGTTCGGTATTACCAGTTCTTCCCCGGAGATCATGGAATTGACCACCGGGAATTCCTGCAAAGCGAGCGTTACCGCCTTGGTGAAGAAAGACATCAAGCCAATCCCGACGCCATACTTCTCTTTGAAACGATCAGAGTGAAGCTCTTTGATTTCCAGCACCTTTCGCATGTTGATCTCATTGAAGGTGGTGAGCATGGCCGTTTCGTTCCTGACTGCAACCAACCGCTCTGCCAGTTTAAGCCTCAGCGTAGAAAGCTTCTTACGGGTTTCGGTACGGTCTCCCGAAAAGATAAATTCTCCCTTCTCCTCTTTCCGACCCTTGAGGAAGGATTCAATTTCCTTCCGGGTGACCTTTTTGCCCGGGAAGGCAGAGGTTAATGCAGCAGAATCGATTTTTTTCTCTTCAATGATCTTCTTCGCCAACGGTGTGGCATGAAGAGGAGTTGGTGTCGTGGTGCCGTGATGCTGTGGTGCTGTAGTACTCTCGTCCGCTTGTCCGCTTGTCCGCTTGTCCGCTTGTCCGCTTGTCGGCTTGTCAGCCTTTCCCACTATGATGGTGGCGATCACAGCGCCCACATCCACTGTTTCGCCTTCCGCAACGGTGATGGTGAGAGTCCCGTCATCGGGCGCTGCCACCGGGAAAGTGGCTTTGTCGGAATCGATCTCAACGATTTCCTGATCTTTTTCAACAGGATCCCCATCGTTGACCAGCCAGCGGGCAATCTGGACCTGAGTAATGGATTCTCCCGGACTGGGAACTTTTATCTCTATCATAACAAAGAGTACGTGATTAATCAGATTAATGTTGCAAAAATACGCAACAAAATGTTACAGAGAGCATTCGAGTCTGCAGGAACCGAATGCTTGTTCGCAAGTGCACATTCCCAGTGCTTTTTCGGTGAGGAGGTTTTGCTGGATTTTATGCAGTTGAGATGAACCGGTGGCCGTACTTCCGCTCGTTGGCCGGGAAATGCAATTCAGGGTAACCTCCCTGAGCTGATCCTGGATAAAGTTCCAGGCGCCCATGTTGGCCGGTTCCTCCTGTACCCATTCGTAATGCGTTACATTGATATATTTATCGAGGATTTCGCGGATTTGCTCAGTCGGCAAAGGGTAAAGTTGTTCAATCCGGATCAGGGCAACATGATTTCGTCCCGTCTCCTCTTGTTTTTGCAGGATGTCGTAATAGATCTTTCCCGAACAGAATACCAGCTTCGTGATCTTCTTAGCATCTGCGGTTTCATCGTCGAGGACTTCCTTGAACCACCCGGACGCCAGATCATCCGTAGGGGAGATGCAGCGAGGATGCCTTAAGAGACTTTTCGGCGTGAATACGATAAGGGGTTTCCGTATCTGCCTGTGGAGCTGTCGGCGCAGTGCATGAAACAGGTTTGCCGGAGTAGTGAGGTTCACCACCTGGATGTTGAAGTGGCCGCAGATCGACAAGAACCGTTCGATCCGGCCACTGGAGTGTTCAGGACCCTGTCCTTCATATCCATGGGGAAGAAAGAGTACCAGGTGATTCATCACACCCCATTTTTCTTCTGCCGAACAGATATATTGATCGGTGATCACCTGTGCTCCGTTGCTGAAGTCGCCAAACTGCGCCTCCCAGATGGTGAGACTGTCAGGCTGCCCCAGGGCATATCCGTATTCAAAACCAAGTACACCATATTCCGACAGAGGAGAGTTGCAGACACTGAAGCCGGCCTGACCGGGAGAGAGGTGTTCCAGCGGAATGTATTTTTCTTCCGAATCTTCTACCGTAAATACTGAATGGCGGTGAGAGAATGTTCCGCGCTGTGAATCCTGACCGCTAAGCCTGACCGGAAAACCTTCATGCAAAAGCGATCCGTAGGCAAGCAACTCAGCCATAGCCCAGTCAACCATTCCACTCTCCAGCATCTCCTTCCGGTCGTTCTGCAATTTGACGATTTTTCTGAAGAAAGAGATTCCCGGCGGTAATGCAGTGATAGTAAAACCAAGTTCCAGTAACTCCTCTTTCGGGACTCCTGTCTCCTGAGAGAGGATAAAATCGTCGGGAGTTGCTTTCCTGATGCCGGCCCATATCGAACCAAGAAAGTGTTCAATTGTCGCTTTTTCAACCGTTTTGGATTTTTCGAAACAGGCTTCCAGGTTCTCTTTGATCCTCTGCCGGATCCCCTCCGCGTCGATCTCCGGCAGACTGCCTTCAGCCGAAAGTTTGTTTAAATAGATCTCCAGGGGGTCGGTATGTGTCTCGATAGCCCGGTAAAGGATGGGCTGTGTGAACCGTGGCTCATCACTTTCGTTGTGGCCATACTTCCGGTATCCCAGTAAATCAATGAACACATCCTTCCTGAACCGTTGCCGGAATTCCATGGCCAGCTTAACCGTGTAAACCACTGCCTCCACATCATCGGCATTGACATGAAAAACAGGAGCCTGAATCGTCTTGGCAACATCAGTACAATAGGTGCTTGAGCGTCCTTCAAGGTAGTTGGTGGTAAATCCGATCTGATTATTGACAACGAGATGGATAGTCCCTCCGGAAGTATATCCGGGCAATTCCGACATCTGAAGAATTTCATAAATGATCCCCTGCCCAGAAATAGAAGCATCGCCATGGATCAGCACCGGAGAAACCTTGTCGAAATTCCCGTTGTAAACATGGTCGATGATACTCCGGGAAAGGCCTTCAACAACCGGGTTCACCGCTTCAAGGTGCGATGGATTGGGACACAAGGTGAGGTGTGTAGGGTTTCCGTCACCTGCCGGAAGATCTGTCGAAAACCCAAGGTGGTATTTCACGTCGCCCAGGAGTTTCTCATCATTATATTCTTTCCCTTCAAACTCCGAGAAGATCTGAAAATAGGGTTTTTGCATGATATGAGCCAGCACGTTCAACCGCCCGCGGTGCGCCATTCCGAAAATAAACTCTTCGTTTCCAAGTTCTTTCCCATACCGGACAACTGCATCCAGGGCAGGGATCAGCGATTCGCACCCTTCCAGGCTAAAGCTCTTATGTCCCGGAAATTTCTTGTGAATGAATTTCTCAAACACAACAGCTTCAGCAAGTTTCGACAAGATGTGGCTTTTTTCCCCAATGGAAAAAACAGGGCGGTTCCGGGTCGTCTCCATTTTTTTCTGAAGCCACTCGACCATCTCGGGTTTCCTGATAAACATATATTCCGTCCCGATAGACTGACAATAGGTTTCGTTCAGGTGATCGATGATCGACTGGAGTGTAGCATTTCCGATGCCAATCTCTTTCCCTGCCTGGAAGCTCTTCGGAAGTTCGCTCCGGTCCAGCCCGAAGTTGATTGGATCGAGGGTGGGAGTATAAGTACGACGGGCCCTCACCGGGTTGGTTCTGGTGAAGAGATGCCCGCGCTCCCGGTAGCCGCGAATAAGATTCAGTACCAGAAATTCGTTGGGGATGATGAAGGAAGATCCCTCCTCGGCTTTGTAATTGATCTGACAGAACTCAAACCCTTCAAAAAACTTTCGCCAGCTTTCTTCCACCGACATAGGATCTCTTTTAAAGCGTTCAAAAAGCTCTTCAAGGACAGAATTGTCTAAATTATTTAAATAAGAGAATGTATCCATTTAGTACGATGTCTCTATGTTATAATGCCATTGCAAAAATAAAGGAAAATCTCTACCTTTGCGCAAAATTCTATCTAGTAATGAATGACATCCAGAACTATATTGATACTAACAAAGACAGGTTTCTTCAGGAGTTGTTCGGCCTGATCAGGATCCCATCGATCAGTTCTGAAACGGAACGGAAAGAGGATATGTTACGGGCTGCCGAATACTGGAGAAAAACAATCAGGGAAGCTGGAGCTGATATTACGGAAATCATTCCTACAAAAGGAAATCCTGTGGTTTATGGGGAAAAGATCATTGATTCATCTCTTCCTACCATTCTCGTATATGGTCACTATGATGTAATGCCGGTGGATCCGTTGGAATTATGGGAATCCCCTCCGTTTAAACCCGAGGTGCGGGACGGCCGGATCTATGCACGCGGAGCGGATGATGATAAAGGTCAGGCGTTCATGCAAGCCAAAGCGTTTGAG
>JAFGNY010000030.1 GCA_016926765.1 Bacteroidales bacterium
GATGAGCTTGGGAAGCCGGAGATCAACGTTTACAACAAGGCCAGAGAGTGGTGTGAGCAGGAGAGGGTATCGAAAATTCATGTATCTTTATCGCACCTAAAAGAGATCGCAACGGCGGTAGTGATTGTGGAAAGAGGTGATGGGTTAATGGGGTGATGGGGGAATTATGCGGAGAGAAGCGAATAGCGAGAAGCGAAAAGCAAACAGTATTTAAATATATCAAAAAAGTAACGATAAACTAACTTTGAACATTATGTCGCATATCGGATCGTATGATGAACGTGTAAAAAATTTCGACTGGAAAATCTCGGAAGATGAACTCGGATACAAAGAGGGAGACCCGATCAATATCGGTTGGTACTGTACTGACCGCATCTGTGAAATGGGGAAAGCGGATAAACTGGCGCTGATCTGGGAAGGATCTGCCGGCATTGAAAAACGCTATACCTATGATGATATCCGGAAAGCCACCAACACCATCGGGCATTTCCTCCGCTCGCTGGGCATCCGGAATGAAGACCGCGTTTGCCTCTTCATGGATAAAATTCCTGAGCTCTACCTCGGCTTCCTGGGAATACTAAAAATCGGCGCGATCGCCCAACCACTCTTTTCGGCATTTGGGGATGAGTCCTTGTTTATCAGGCTGGAGAACGCCCAAACGAAAGCAATCATCACCCAGAAAAAACATGTTCCCAAGGTCCGGAAAATTCTAGATAAGATGCCCTGGCTGGAACACATCATTGTGGTGGATCAGGATCCCGCAAAACCTTTGATGGAAAGAGAAGTGGCATTTGACCTTGAGAAAGCTCCCAAAATCGATCAATTCGACCTTTTTACCACATACAAAGAATCACCCTCTGTACTGCACTACACCTCCGGAACTACCGGTCAGCCGAAAGGGGTGAAACATGTTCACGGATCCCTGATCTCCCAGTATCTGACGGCCAAATGGGTGCTGGATCTGCATGATGAAGACATTTACTGGTGTACAGCCGACCCGGGTTGGGTTACGGGAACCTCTTACGGCATCATCGGGGCTTTCAGCAACGGGGTGACCCAGTGCGTACTTGATGCGGGGTTTTCGGCCGACAACTGGTACCGGTTCATTGAAAAACATAAGGTTACTGTCTGGTACTCTGCACCAACAGCCATCCGTTCCCTGATGAAGGCCGGGGATGAGGTGGTAAAAAAATACGACCTCTCCAGCCTTCGTCACCTCGCTTCCGTAGGCGAACCACTCAACTCGGAAGCGGTTATCTGGTCAGAGAAAGTATTCGGGAAACCTTTCCTGGATACCTATTGGCAAACGGAAACCGGATGTATCGTGATTACCAACTACCCCGGTATGAAGATTAAACCGGGATCGATGGGAAAAGGGTTCCCCGGAATTTTTGCTACTGTCGTTGATACAGAGACCCATCAACCATTCACTGAAAGCGGGAAAATCGGCCTGATCGCCATCAAACCCGGATGGCCCTCTATGATGCGGAATTACTGGAACAACGAAGAGACGTATAAAAAGAAATTTGTTAACGGATGGTATATCCCGGGCGACCGCTCCTCGATCGACAATGAAGGTTATTTCTGGTTTGTGGGTCGCGACGACGATGTGATCAATACCGGAGGCCACCTGGTCAGCCCGTTTGAGGTGGAATCGGCCCTTTTAGAGCATGAAGCTGTAGCGGAGTCGGCTGTTGTAAGCAAACCTGATTTCGTGAACATGGAGGTGGTCAAAGCTTTCGTGACACTGAAGCCGGGATTCATAGCCAGCAAGGAACTTGACCTTCAGATCATGAATTTTGTCCGCAAGAAACTCTCTCCGCTGGCAATGCCACAGGAGATCGAATTCGTAGATTCCCTTCCGAAAACCCGGAGCGGAAAAATCATGCGCCGGATCCTTCACGCCAAAGAATGGGGCGAGGAAATCGGAGATACCTCGACACTGGAAGACGACTAACCGGATACCAGATTCCAGATACCGGTTTCCGGATATTTTTTAATCAGGCATCCGGCATCAATAAATTGCTTGAAAAATAAATAAGACACAAAGAGTATAAACAGAACAAAACAAAGGACATTATGGAAAACATGCATGACGTAGTAAGAGAGTATGTAGTCAACGAATACGTTGAAGACGATACGGAAGTGACCAATGATACCCCGCTGATCTCGGGAGGCATCGTGGATTCATTTTCAATGGTTTCGTTAAAGAGGTTCCTGGAGAATAAGTACAACATCTCCATTCCCGACGACAAAGCGACTCCTGAAGCGTTTGATTCGGTCAATAAGATCTGCACGCTTGTAAAAGAGTATATCGGTTAATCCTAAAGAATCCGTACCATGGCATATTCAGAAAAAACAAGGGGGATGTACAGCGACATCCTCACCGGACTTCAGGATGCAGGCCTCTTCAAGATGGAGCGATTTATTCACTCTCCTCAGGCAGCCGATATTGAAGTTGAATTCCCCACTGGCTCCTCATTGAAAAAAGTCATCAACATCTGTGCAAATAATTACCTTGGACTTTCAAGCCATCCCGATGTGGTGAAAGCCGCTCATGAAGGGTTAGATTCCCATGGCTACGGGATGTCTTCTGTGAGGTTCATCTGCGGAACACAGGATATTCACCGGCACCTGGAAAAGATGGTCTCCGAGTTTCTGGGAACTGAAGATACCATCTTGTTCCCCTCCTGCATGGATGCCAACGCGGGTGTTTTTGAAGCGGTGCTGACAAAAGATGATGTGATGATCTCCGACAGGTTGGTGCATGCCTCCATTATCGACGGGATCAGACTGTGCAGCGCCATGCATGATACCTTTAAGCATTCGGATATGGCGCACCTGGAGAGCAAACTGCAGTTGCACCATGACCGCAGGCTGAAGATCGTCATTACCGATGGTGTTTTCTCCATGGATGGCGATACGGCAAAGTTGGATGAAATGGCCGCCCTGTGTGAAAAATATGACGCGCTGCTTTTTGTCGATGACTCGCATGCAAGTGGTTTTATCGGAAAGACCGGGCGCGGTACCCATGAGAAATACGGGGTGATGGGAAAAATAGACATTATCACCACTACCTTTGGCAAAGGGCTGGGGGGAGCATCCGGCGGATGCGTTTCAGGACGAAAGGAGCTGGTGGAGATGTGTCGTCAGAAAGCCCGTCCTTACCTCTTTTCCAATACCATAGCCCCACCCGTTGTGGCTGGTGTCATCAAAGTTCTGGAGATTCTCTCAGCAACCACAGAACGCCGCGACAAACTCGAAAAGAATACCGAATTCTGGAGGAAAGGACTCACAGAAGCCGGTTTTGTTCTTAAAGATGGGGATACGCCAATCGTTCCGGTGATGCTCTTCAATGCCAAATTATCTCAGGATGTCTCACGCGGTTTGTACGAGGAGGGCATCTATGCCATAGGATTTTTCTTCCCGGTAGTTCCGCAGGGACAAGCCCGTATCCGGACGCAGATCTCAGCCGGACATGAGATCCATCATCTCGAAAAAGCCCTGGATGCTTTTATCAAAGTTGGAAAGAAGTACAACATCCTTGGTAAGAGCAAGCAGGAGATCATTGAAATGTATGGCATGTAGACAAACGGACAAGTGAAATGGTATTGTTTACGCTTCAAACCTTAGCCCAGAAGAGGACAGGCTCCTATAATCCTGACGCCGATGTTCGGGCAGATCCGGGATCCGGCATCAGAAGAAGTAGAAAAACGCCAGCAGTGTCCTGAGGTTTCCCACGGCTTTTGGGTCAGATACCAGTCCTTTCGACGTCGTGGTTCCGTAACCAGCAGCCGTGTATTCCAACTCCAGAGCCACTCTGAACTGCTGAATGCTGTATTGTATCCGGGGGGAAACCCGCCAGATGTAATCGATGTCCGTCCCTCTCGCATAGTAGATCGGGAGGACCGTTTCGCCAACTCCCAGGTTTTTCGTGAACGCACCGAAGAGACCTCCCTGCCAGTGTTTCCCATTGGTATGAACCTCTCCCCAAACGGCGCAGGATCGAACGTTGGCATAGTCAACGTATCCTTTTGTGGCATCCGTGAGGCTTTTCACCACGTAGCCGCCTAACATGGTAAAGGAATAATTATCTTCCCCGTACTGGCCGGCCAGTTTGATGGTGATTGGCCTCAACTTCAATTTGGCATAGAAGTTATAGGCAAAACCGGTCGTTTTCGTAGTAGTCTTGTATTCCGCTGTGATGGCACTGATGTGATTCACAATCCCATCGATCACTGTGTCGTAGGCAGGAGATAATACCACTGAAGTAGATAACCGCGGTTGCAACATCATAAAATCGATCCCGGCGCCGACAACAAACTCAGTTCCATTTTCTTTATTGGCTGTTTTATATTGAAGTTGGAAGTCCAATTCTGGCAGAACAGCATTTCTGAGATATTTCGGGTTCGGGCCGTCGGGTCCGGTACTGGTGAAATCCACCTGTGACAGCGCAGCCAGTTGAAGGCTGAACTTCCAGATTTTCTGCGTCACCCTGATTTGCGGATTTCTTGAGAAAACGACAAAGGGAGCTCCTGTATTGAAAGAGATAGTGCCCGGGTAACAATCGGTCGAAAACATCGGATGCCACGTTTGGCCGGTCAGTAGTTCCGTAGACTTCCAGTTCAGCTTAATGAAGGCATGACGAAGCCGGAAGGTATTGATGGCCGGATTGACATTTCCGAAGAACTCTCCTTCAATGTAAGCCGACGATTTGGCGCCCAATACATCCGGGCCCCAGATGGAACCGGCCAAACGGGTCTGAATAGAGAGAATGTTGTAATTCCATTTGGCATTGATATCGTTTCCCTCTGCATCCAGTTTTTCATTCTCAGGATAAAGCAGGAAATGACCTTCTCTTGCTGTGACCACCTGACGGGAATCAAAGAAGATATCGGTCTTTACGAACCCTGAAAAGTTGATCCCGAATGCAGGTTTTTTGTCACTATCGTTCTGTGCAAAAAGAGTTGTTACAATTAAACTGGCAGGAATGACAAAGAATAGAAGTTTTTTCATATCGGCTTGTTTATAAATTAACAGACAATAATAAGAAAAATCATTTAACCCTCCCAAAAACTTTAACTTTGTTTGTCAAAGCAGCCAGTTAATGGATGTTCATCACCTAAACACGATTTTTCGCCCACACCGTATTGCTCTCCTTGGGATTAGTTCCAACCCCAACAGTGTTAGCGGCAAGGTGCTGATCAATCTGGTAAGCGGGGGATTTCGCGGTGTGGTCTATCCGATCAACAGCGAGTATGAAGCCGTGATGGGGATTCCCTGTTTTCCTGACATCGAAAGTTTACCAAAAGTTCCGGATCTTGGGATTATTTGTACTGCTCCCAAATCCGTTCTCCAGGCAGTTCGGGAATGTGGTGAAAAGGGGATCCGGGGGATCATTATCATGTCAGCCGGGTTCAGAGAGACCGGAGAAGAGGGGATCAAACTGGAGGAGGAGATCAGGCAAGAGATGATACGCTTTCCGGGTATGCGGATCCTTGGACCCAACTGCCTGGGAGTGATTGTGCCCGGATATGGACTCAACGCCAGCTTTGCCAGCTCCATGCCGGCTACGGGCCATATCGCTTTTATTTCACAATCAGGAGCACTGTGCACTTCGGTGCTGGACTGGGCCAAAGAGGGGAAAATCGGGTTTTCTTACTTCGTATCGATTGGCAATGCACTGGATGTGGAATTTGGCGACCTGATTGATTTTTTTGGTGAGGATGAACACACCTCCTGCATCATGCTGTATGTTGAATCAATCAGGGATGCACGGAAGTTTATGACCGCTGCCCGTGCGTTTGCCCGTAAAAAACCCATCATTGTTTACAAAGCGGGACGCTTCCCTGAATCGGCACAGGTCGCTGCTTCTCATACCGGTGCGATGGCGTCGGAAGATGCCGTGTACGATGCTGCATTTCAACGGGCCGGACTGGCAAGGGTCTATGAGATTGGGGACATATTCAATGTTGCGGAGATCATCGGCAGAAGCAAGTTCCCTACTGGATCGAAACTGGGCATTGTCACCAATGCCGGAGGTCCAGGTGTTATGGCCACAGATGCCCTGATGGCACTGAAAGGCGAGTTGGCCATTCTGACGGAAAAAACAGTGGATCAGCTCAACCAGCAACTGCCTCCGGCGTGGTCACATACCAATCCGGTAGATGTGCTAGGGGATGCCAGGGCCAAACGGATTTCTAAAGCGGTGAAAGTGGTGCTGGAGGATGAACAGGTAGATGCGGTATTGGTAATCCTTACCCCGCAAGCCATGACAAACCCGCTGGCTGTGGCAAAGGAGATCGCCCTGATTGCTCCGGTTTCCCGCAAACCCATTTTTACTGCCTGGATGGGTGGCGCATCGATGGCCTCAAGCATTGAGTTATTGGCTTCCGCAGGGATTCCATCTTTTACAACTCCCGAACAGGCCATCAGTGCCTTCATGACTCTGGTAGCCTATTCGCGAAACCTAAAAACCCTCTACGAAACCCCGCGGGATATTCCGGTCGAATTTTCGGTTGACCGACGAACACTCCATAACCATTTTATCCGCAGGATCAAAGGGAAAGGCCCGATACTCCAGGAAACGCTCAGTAAAGAGATCCTGGAAACCTATGGCATTCAAACCACCAGGCCGATGCCAGCATCTTCGGCAAAGAAAGCAGTGGCAACTGCACAGGAAACAGGTTATCCTGTCGTGCTGAAAATCGATTCGCCGGAGATTACGCATAAATCCGATGTAGGTGGAGTGATCCTGGATCTTAGAGATGATACCATGGTTGAAGATGCATTCAACCGAATCGTATCGGATGCAAAAACAAAGTGTCCTGATGCCAATATAAAAGGGGTGACTGTTCAACGGATGGTCGATCTGAAAGAAGCTGCCGAGTTGATCTTAGGGATCAAGAAAGACCCCGTTTTTGGTACAATCATGATGGTCGGGATGGGAGGTATCTTTGCGGAGTTATTCCAGGATAAAGCTCTGGGATTGCCTCCCCTGAACGAAGCGCTGGCAAGACACCTGCTGGAATCCTTGAAAATATGGCCGGTGCTGAACGGGTATCGTGGAATGCCGCCAAAAAACGTGGAGATGCTAATCGATATGATGATCCGGATCTCTTACCTGGCTGCCGATTATCCTGAAATTACAGAATTGGATATCAATCCTCTTATCGTTACGCCTAACGAAGTGATTGCCCTGGATGCCCGGATGGTGGTTGACATGGACATGCAGGATGAAAAGGTTTCTGAATACCATCATCTGGCACTACATCCCTATCCTGAGAAGTACGTCAAAAAACAGACCCTGCAGGATGGATCCGAGATTACACTCCGGCCCATCAAACCCGAAGATGAACCTCTTTGGCTTGAACTGTTGGGCAATTGCTCAAAAGAATCCCTTTATTCCAGGTTCCGTTATTTTTTTCATTGGGAGACACATGAAATAGCCACCCGGTACTGTTACATCGATTATGATCGGGAAATCGCTATCGTCGCTGAGATTAACGATCAGGGGACGAGAAAACTCATCGGCGTTGGCCGTCTGGTTGCTGATCCTGACCATGAGGCGGTGGAATATGCGATTCTTGTTGTGGATGCCTGGCAAAACAGGGATGTGGGAAACCTGATTACAGATTATTGTCTTGAGATTGCAGGGAAATGGAATCCCTCCAGGATATATGCCCAAACAACGACAGATAATCACAGAATGATCTCTATGTTTAAAAAACGGGGTTTCCTGATGATGCATAATCAAAGCGATGACCTTATTGAGGTCGAGAAAC
>JAFGNY010000224.1 GCA_016926765.1 Bacteroidales bacterium
ACTCCAATAGATATCATAAATTCCAATCTCCCATAAGGGAGATCTCCACAATGATGATTGGCAATAACTATTGCATCGGGCCTGATTTTTTTATATCTTTATTTTCAAAAACCGTTTTTATCATATTCTTCTTTGTCATGAAAGATTTTTTTAACAAACAAATCAATTTAATTTACAGGAGAGCTTTAGTATGAAAGATCATGTTTATGTAACATTAAAAAATGCGTTTCTTTTTTCAATCTCAGCGCTATTGGTTTTGATGTCGGGATGCGATAATAAAATTGAAGAGGGTACGCTGACGGCGATCATTAAAAGCGTCAATCTGGTTGAAATTACAGGAGCTATCATATATATCGATGGTACAATATGCGGAGAAACATCCCAGAATGGGATAGCAACCATATCAAAACTGGAACCCGGACAACATACGATCATGATCCTGGCAGAAGGGTATGATACCTATTTTGCAACCATCACGATCATTCCGGGTGATCAGACACAGACTTTTTTACTCACGGTACATACCGGCTCAAAAACAGGAGCTGTTATGGGCAGGGTTCTTAATGCAGAAACGGGCCAGCCTGTGGCAGGAGCAACGGTGACGGTAGATGGTTTTCCGGCACTTCAGACAACGACAGACAGTGAGGGGAAGTACCGGCTGGAGAACGTACCTTCCGGAAACCAAACCATTAGGGCGACAAAGAGCGGGTTTATCGATGGTTTCACGGATGCCTGGATACACGACAGCTTTGATAATCCGGTCAATGTTGTCATCTATCCCTAAGTAAGGTGCCTGCTTGAGTTGGCTTAGTCTTTCACACAGCGCACACTGGCCCCGCTTGTAGGGTTGAATAGTACATGAAAGACCGCGGCGGAATTGGTAACCAATCCAATGACGTTGATACCGGTTGAGTCTGGTGTTGCACTCCACCAGTAGCCATTGGAACCTTCTCCTATGAAAATTCCTTCCATATAACTTCTTACTCCTCCTGGAAACGCGGAAAAACCGCTTTCATTCGTCCCCATGTAATTTGGCGGGATCCAACAGGGTAGTTGATAGAGTCCGGTGAGTGCCGATTTGAGCTTTCCGCCCGCAACCGCCAAACCCCCAAGCTGATTGACCAGAGTGTCCCAATCTCCAATGGTGGGTATACGCCAGCCATCCGGACAAAGACCTCTTGGATCTGTCAGGGTGTATGAATTGTACAGGGCGCCGTAATACTGTCCAAACATCTCATAATCATTGGCATACCAGCAATAAGCTCCAGTGTTGAGCTGGGCCCACTGTGAATAATCCGTCCTGTTTGGAATGGCAGCTCCATTCCTGAAACGTGTCACCTTCAGATTTTCCGCCATCCACTCCTGGTCTCCGATACGCACTGTCTGGTAACTGTTCCCGTCGCTGTCGGTTACAGTACCAAACATGGTTTGCAAGATAAGTGCATCACTGTATCCGGTACCGGTCTCATTGGTTGCGTAGGTCCTGACGTAATACCGGGTATTGGGTGTCAACCCGGTCAGTGTGACGGAAAAGGTTCCAGATCCCGATCCTGCCGGAACAGTGCTATCTGACACCGTGGGCAATGGTTGAGTGTTGTAACAGATTCCACGGGCTACCACCTCAGCGCCTCCGTCGCTAAGGATTAATCCGCCTCCCCTGGCAGAAGTAGTGGTGACCTCGGTCAACGGATCAATAGTCACAACCGGGATCGTTGGTTCTTTTTTCTTGCAAGCGGCTATCAAGAATAAACCAATCAGAAAAATTGCTATAGACCATCCGGGTGAAGTTTCTTTTCTCATGGAAATCAGTATTATTTCTGTTTAAGGAAGTCTGGTCAAAGCTACTGATATATTTTATGACCTGCAACAGCTTTCTGGCTTATAGATACACTTACAAAAATTCTGGCTACATTTACAAGATGTACTTTGATATATATAATTGTATTTAATACATTTGCTTTCAAACAATTAGTCAATTGATTATGAAAAAGCTGAATGTTATTGTGGCATTCCTGTTCGTGGCAGTTCTTGCGCTACCATCCTGTAAAAAGATGGATAAAAATCCGGATGAGAGTGGAATCTCAAAGCGAATGGACGAAATGACTGTTGATCCTACTTTCAACTGGGGAACTTCAAGGGTAGTGGAATTCAGTCTGACCACGGCGACAAGAGGTGTCGTATACATCAACCAGACAGAGAGTCAGGATTGGTTCCATAAAGGATTGATTTCTTCCGGGGAGGTATACGTCGTCAGCGTGACGATTCCTTCCAATGTCAATGAAGTGAAACTTTCACTGAACGGAACTGTCGCTGTTGTGCCCATTACCGGAAATAAAGTAAGTTATCAGTTTAATTAAAAGAGTCAGTCATGAAAGCAATACGAACGATCTTCATCGCTTTTTTTGTGCTGGTTTCCTCCAGTGTCATCTTTGCGACCACGCGGTACGTCTCCCTTTCAGGAAGTAATACCCATCCTTATACTAGCCTCGCGACTGCGGCGACTTCGATTCAGACAGCCGTCGACGCCAGCGTTGCCGGAGATCTGGTGCTGGTTGACGATGGCACGTATCTGCTGTCATCGAAAATCAATATCACCAAAGGCATCACAGTACAGAGCATCAATGGATATTCTCTGGCCATTGTTGATGGTAATCATGTGACCAAATGTGTTGAGATCAACCATGCGGATGCTGTGTTGGATGGCTTTACCATTCAAAACGGATCCAATCCATCCAGCTTTGGAGGTGGTGTTAATATCAAAAATGGCGGAACAGTCAGGAATTGCTTCATCACTGAAAATCTTGCCAGGGATGGCGGAGGTGTAGCCATTGACGATGCCGGGCTACTAGAGAATTGCATCATCACGGAGAATGCCGCAAATGAGAATAATGCCAATTCCAACGGATATGGAGGAGGAGTACGTTTGTTGAACGGAGGTACAGCAAGAAATTGCCTGATCACAGGGAATGTCTCTTACATGTATGGAGGAGGGTTGAATATCTGGAATGCGGGAATAGTGGAGAATTGCGTGATTGCGAACAATTCAGCGCCCTATGGCTCAGGCATCCGCACCCGGAACAACAGCCATGTCTATAACACGATCATCTACTACAACACCGGCAGCGCCAACTACGACCTGAGCGGAGGAGGCTATTATTATTACAATTGTTGTACAACACCTGCTCTTGGCGCTGGTTACAGTTCCTTCTGCATTTCCGCTGCCCCCTCGTTTGTCAGTGTCACTCCTGGCTCGGAAGATTATCACCTTCAAGCGGGATCGCCCTGCATCGATGCCGGCTTGAATGCAGGCTGGATGGTAACCGCTCTCGATCTCGACGGAAATCCCCGCATTGACAATGGAACAGTGGACATGGGACCCTATGAAGCATCAACGGCTCCTCCCGATACCGACGGTGACGGCATTCCCGATGCAGATGATGATTATCCGGATGACGCCACCCGTGCGTTCGATAATTTCTACCCTTCGTCAGGATATGGCACCCTGGCATTTGAAGACCTCTGGCCCGGCACGGGAGACTACGACTTCAATGACCTGGTATGCGATTACCGGTTCCAAACAGTCACCAATGCGTCGAATAACGTAGTCGAAATTTTCGGAACCTTTATCATCAAGGCGTTCGGTGCCAGTTACCACAATGGATTTGGATTCCAGTTCCCCAACGACCATGTCAGCCAGGCACACCTCGATGTCTCCGGATACGATATCGACGCAGGCGGCTATATCACTCTGGAAGCCAACGGACTTGAATCGGGACAGGCAAAACCGACCATCATTGTATACGATAATGCGTATCGGCTGATGCAGTGGCCGGCTACCGGAACCGGCGTCAATACTACCCCTTCCGCTCCCTATGTTACTCCGGATACCATCCATATCACCATGGAGTTTTCTTCGCAAACCTATACCATTGCACAGGTGGCAATCGACCAGTTCAATCCATTTATCATTGTTAACCTAAACAGGGATGTAGAGGTGCATCTTCCCGACTACCCGCCTACCAGCCTTGCCGATCTTTCGTTATTAGGCACGGAAATGGACGATAGCGATCCGTTGACCGGACGGTATTATAAGTCTGGGACAAACCTGCCATGGGGATTGAATTTCTATCAGAGCTTTGACTATCCGATCGAGGAGGTCCAGATTGTGGATGCGTACAACCACTTTGTTGAATGGGCAGAAAGCAGTGGCGCACTTTATCCAGACTGGTACGAAGATAATCCCGGTTACCGAAATAATTCCAATATTTACTGAAAACGATTTTTCTGATCTACTCTTCGTCGGGAAACTTATCCGGTGGCCCAAAATCCGGATTCGTCAGAAACTCCTCATCGTGAAGGGCGGCTATGAATGCTTTCAACTGCTCTTTTTCTGCCGGTGTAAGTTGCACACCATTATCGGCGATATGGTGCATCAGGGGATCGATGTAAGGTGACCATACCAGATGATGGGAGTAAAATTCAATGACCTCATCCAGGGTGGCAAATCTCCCGTCATGCATATAGGGACCGGTTACAGCGATATTTCGCAGGGTGGTGGCTTTGTAGGCGCCCAGGTCCATCGGATCACCGGTAATGTGGTACCGGTCGCGCGGATCTTCCCACGGACCGGTGAAAAGAGAATCCTTGCCGTTGTTGTAAAAGAGATGTGTGGTAAAGAGGGGATTTCCGTCGCCGCCATGGCAGTGGAAACAATCGGCTCCCTCTTCGGTGGTGAAAAGAATGAATCCCTGGATCTCTGCAGGGGTGAGTTGAACCTCTCCGCGCAGGTATTTGTCGAACCTTGAATTGGCCGAAATGAGTGTGCGAATAAACTGAGCAATGGCACGTCCCATATTCTTCACCGTGACGGTTTCAGATCCAAAGGCTTTGTAAAAAAGCTCCGGGTAACCGGATGTATTCTGGATCAGTTGTTTCGAAAGGTTGGTATCGCTATCCATTTCGTGCTCAGCAACGATCCCCATCCAAACGAGGTCTTCGATATTCCGGTAAGCGGGATTTGAATTGGCATTGGAAACAAGCCCGTTCCACAGATAACCGGAAGAATTCCACACGAGATTCACTAAAGGCAACATCACATGAGGGGTAGGTTTCCCGGTGACGCCAAAGGGAAATCCACCGAAGTACTTCGGGTGGTTGATCCCGCATTCAAACGAATTTGCCTGGATATGACAGGTTCCGCAACTCATCATGGAATCAGGATCGGAACGTCCGGAGATTCTGCCATCGTAAAAGAGATACCTTCCCAGAGCCACACCTTCCACTGTCATCGGATTGTCTTCGGGAATATTCAGGTTCGTGGGAAATCCATATGGAATGTCAATTTCGTAAGGAGTCGCATGCCACTCCGGAGTTGACGGTTCCTCTTTTTTGCATCCATGAAGTAGTACAAATCCCAACAACAGTGAAAAGATCAACGAAATGATTGCTCCTGGCTTCGTCGATTTAAGAGATCCGGATGGGATTCGCTGCTGCATCTTACTTCTGTTCAATTGAACCCTGTTTTGCCACTATCGATGTAAATACGTCGTGTCCGTTCTCGCATCCCAGACGCATCGCCTCCTGGTTTTGCATGATATCCCCTCCCCAGTGGTTAAAATCAAACGTGTTAGGATTCCTGAACCAGTTTTCGATATTCATCACAATGGTAATTTGCTGCTGGCCGTTTGCCGGTAGGGAAAAGGCGGAATTTGGTAACGAAACGGTAAAATAATTCTGAACGAATCCGATGATCGAATCGGGATAATGTGCATAAATCTGACCAATACCCAGATGAAAATCAAATGGTTGCACTACGGAATTGGTGTCAAGCCATTTCCCGTTCAGCTTCATGTAATGGTATCCACCGCCCAGGTATTCGGGCCAGAACATAAACGATTCAGGAGGATTCAGGAACATCAGCGATTGATTTTTGGCTTCATTGATCCCAAAGGTAAAACTCACAGAATCGTAGCTCCCTGCAGGAATCGTATCGTATACCTCCCATCTCCGGGTATCGGGCAGGTCTGAATCAATGTAATGGATCGCTGTCCAGGCGTCGAGTAAAACCGGATCCCCGTTGGGGCGATGCAACACGACATCGGAGATGAAGTACTGGATCTCATTCACCATATACTGATTGCCGGCTTCATTCATATAGAGGAGGGTGTCGCGTTGCAACGGGTTGCCGTCAATCATAAAATCAAATGTGAGGATGAGTTTCTGGGTGCTCACAGTCTCCCCGGGTGGATCTTTCCGGCATCCGGTATTGAAGAGGATTGTCACTAGCAGAAAAAAAATTGTACTTCTCATACCAACGATTCTATTTTCATAGACAACAATTCCTTTGGGGGCGTTGCATCAGAGTCAGTCAGAAAGGGATCGTTCCCGATACGATCACATAGTGGATCGTATCGAAGTTACTGGAGGCTTGTTTGTATATCTTTCCGTCAACCAGGATGGAAAGGTTGATCCCGGAAGTGATATCTTTATAGATTGCTGACAGGTAGACAATTTCTCCCTGCCTTGATGTAAAGGAGTAGTCCCACTCATCCTCAGCACTCGCCACGGGGATCTGGAGAGTGACCAGGCTGCCGGTCTCGTCGAGATAGGTGACAGTAAACGGAGAGATAGCGCCTGTGGCGTGATAGCGAACCGGGATATCCGCATTTTTTTCGCAGGAAATCAGGGATGTAAGCAGCGTGGTTAAAATGATAAATCGTTTCATGACAGGTCATTAAAGTGTAATGATCAGAGTGGCATAAAAGACCCGTCCGGGTTCATAGAGCGGCATTTCACTCCCCACGATCCTCCGGTTCAGATGCTCGTAATAGGCTGCATTGAACAGGTTGTTTATGCCGGCGTTTAAAGTCAATAATTCACTGTACTTATATTTCAGAGAGAGGCCCGCCGTCACAAAACCGGGAGTAGTAATTTCATTATATGCCTGAGACAGTTGGTTTTGTGCAGCCACCAAACGGATGGTTGCCTGAGGGACCAGTTTCGATTTTAAAAACTTGTACCCGATAGTCAGAGTTCCTTCTAGTGGAGGAATTTCCGCAAGAGGATCATTTTTGATGGTCTCTTCACCGGTAACCTGGCCGTTCTGGATGATGTACCGGGTGGCTTCCGGATTGATGCCCTGTGTAAGAGAAATGACAGCTGTTCCGAATAGTTTCCAGTCGTCAGGGGTGTGGTAAGCGCATTCAAATCCATAGAGATAGACATAATCGGTATTGATGAACTGTTTGACGCCTGCCACCCCTTTGGTTTGCGGTTTGACCACAGAAGGGGGAACCTCTTTACCGGTAATATAATTTTCTACAAGAGAGAAGAAGATGCCGGCATGAAACGATCCGGAGCAGGAGCAGTTATGGCTGAAGGCGAGATCGGCTTCGTTGTTGATCTCCGGCTTAAGCTGAGGATTCCCGAGATAATCGAAATCATCGTAGCCAATGGGAAGTAGCATAATGAATCGTTCCACCATATCCGGACTGCGTGCACTTCGTCCGACAGATAATCTCAAATCGATCTTTTCTGTGACGATATACCGCACACCGCCGCTGATGCTGAAGTTGGTCAGGCTGGAACTAACATCCGGAATAGAATAGATCAGTTGTCCGTTCATCCCGTAAAAGGCCATGGAGTGACAGGAGGCATCATTGAAATCAACTCTGACAGCGCCTGTCAGATTCACTTTCCCCAGAGGTATCTGGTATTCGGCAAAGATTCCAATGTTCCGGATATGGGCATCGTCCCAAAGCTTTTCATGTTTTACCGGTAGGTTGGGTTGAAGGATCAGGCTTTTTATACGGGTGCCATCTTTAAGAATCTCTTCGTAATCGGTACCGGCGGTCACCTGATGCCTGCCAAACCTGAGACCGGCCTCTGCCCGATACCCATAGTCGATAGCAGTAACCTTGGAAACGGCTACAATGGTATCGGAAGATGGTCTCTCTTTTGTATCCATCACATGGTCTACACGGGAGTGATAACCCGAAACCGTTAACGACTGCCATCGTTTCCCCAGCGAAGTTGCTGAGTAATCAACCGAAAGGATCCGGGTATCATCACTCCGTTCATCCATGGGAAGAGCAGGGAACATCACATTTCTGCCAAAGGAACGGATGAAGGAAACCGTAGCTGTGTGATTTTTTGCTGGTGTGATCCCCACGGTTGCTGAGTAGTTGTATTGGGTAAACCGGGAAGAGATCTCCCCGCCGTTTCCGGCGTTGTAATTTCCGGCTTTGTTGAAGTTCCCCGACAAATCGAAAAAAAAATACCGGTTGCCTCCCGTCACGTCTAGGTGACTCCGGGTGCTGTTCCAGTTGCTTTCAAATGTCTGGATTGCCGTAATATGGGTCTCAAACCTGGTATATTCATGGACTGGCGCCGTACTGATCCGAAGGATGCCGCCGAGGTTCGGGCCGTACCGGAGAGCATAAGGACCTTTATAAACCCGGATTTCTCTGACATCTGTAATATCAACATGGGAGGTGGCGGGGTCCATCCGGTTTGGGCATCCTCCTTCAATCCTGATCCCCTGGTTGAGCTGAACGTTCAACTGGCTGAATTTGAATCCACGGATCACCGGATCGAGATTGGTGCCTCCTTTCCGGATGGCTGAAATGTTGGGAGTTTCCCTGAGAAAGGAGCCGATGTCGCCGGCGGGTGTCTCCTGCAACATGGTCAGGCTGATCAGCTCGACAGAGTAAGGTTTCAGCTTTTCCTGCACATCGGTGACCTCAATTTCATTTAGTTGGGCTGTTTCAGGTGCAAGAAAGGGATCAATCCTGGTTGTATCGCCAGGGATGATAGACATTCGTTTATGGTATTCGGTGTAACCTACATACGATACCACCAGGTGATAAGTGCCTTCGGAAAGATTCGTCAGGATGAAAACACCGTTAGAGTCAGTAACATCTCCGATATCAGGCGGAGTCAGGGTGATGTTTGCAGAAGGCAGGGGTTTTTTGCTCGATGCATCGTAAACGGTTCCTGTAATCGTTCCGGTTTGACTGATCAGAAGGGGAAGATGAAAAAACAGAAAAAATACGGTGAAAATCAGTGATCGCATTTCTGAACTAATTAATCTTCAGGATAATGTATTCGATGAGTAAAGGGATATCCTCTATATTTATTCCATTCCGGATCAGATAGGGGCTGTCTTCCAGGAAGGCATTGGCAAACAGATCGGGATCAAAACCTTTCACCGAGAGCGCCCGGCCATAATATTGCTTTGCCGTGTCTCTGTTGCCAAGACAGAGGGCAACATGACCTGCGTTCATCAGGTCATAAGGTCCGGGATCTTCTGCCGATTCAAGGATTTCCTGGTAGGCCTCCGACGCTTTCTCAAGTTCTCCCAGGATGAAGTGGCAGTATCCTATCGGCCGCAGGGCTTTCAGGTTCCCCGGTGAAAAGAACCTTACCTGGTTGTAGTGTCTGATGGCGTCCTGGTACTCTTTCAGGTTGAAGTTGCACTGTCCGGCCTGTGAGTGAAGGTTGAGATCTTCCGGCTGAATTTTCAATGCCTCTTCCACAAATATAATTGCTTGCCGGAAGTCATTCAGTTTCATGGAGCACAATGCCAGCTTCTTAAGCACCCAAAGCCGGTCGGTATCAAAGAGTTCTGCTTTTTTATACGCATCACGTGCTTCCAGCCATTTTCCGCTCTTTTGCAAGGCATAACCCAGTTTCTGGTAAAGCTGGCCAGTAGTAATTCCCTTTTCTTCCAGGTAAGAATAGATCTCAATGGCCTCTTTCCAGTGATCTTTGGAGAAGTAAAAGACAGCCAGTTGCTCAGGAAACAGTTTTTGATCAGAGAATTGGTGCAAGTAGAACATGACGGGATAATCCAGATGCCATTTGAACACATCTTCAAATTCCCATTTCTGGGGGAAGAGTTTGAAGAAGCGGTACAAATCCTGGATATACTGGGTAAATATTGCGTTGGAGATCATCGTTGGGTCGAGGATCTCTTCTTCCGATGCCATCTCCTTCATCTGCTCCAGTTCGGCTTCAAAATGGGTGACGATCATGGAACGTTGCTGAGAGGGAATCGCTTTAAAATTCAAACCAAACGAATATTTATCCGAGTTACAGATGTAAAAGGCTTTTTCGAGACCCTCCAGCAAGCGGGTCCGGATCTCGGCATCCTCTTTGTCTCCTTCCTGAAGCGTTTGGTGTTTCGAATAAAAGGGAATGAACCAGTTCCTCATCTCATTAAAGAAGTCAAAACGCTTCAGCATGGCAAAAGTGCTCATGAAGACATCAGCTCCCTCCATCTGCATCTTCGAAAATTTTTCTATTTTCTCAAACAGTCCGGGAACTTCGTCAATCATCTCCTTCCATACAGGATTCTCTCCCTCGGGGTCCTCATCCACCACATGATCAAGTTGCAGTTTATCCCCGAGTTTAGGCATCATCTTCTGCATATCAGGCAGTACCTCTTCTTCAAACTCTTTGGTGATCCGTTCAGTTTCACCTGCCATCAACAATTGCAGGATAATGGTCTCAACTTCCCTGCAGATCTCTTCATCCCCCGTAAGATCATTGATACGTTTCACCAACTCCGGATAAAAACGGATCCGTTCATTGTATTTGATGAGTGCAAGCACAAATCCTGTCAGTGCCCTGTGGGAAACCTGTGGCTGACGTTTCAGGATGAACTCGGACAGCAGTTCCAGTTTTTGCGAATCAAAGTAATTCAGGATGCTGAGTGTCAGAGAGCTTACGACCAGGCACTTGTCATACCACTCAATTTGGTCATCCTGATTGTAATAGCGGATCAATCGCAGATGGTACTCATTGATCTCATGGGCCAGCCAGATAAATTTGAAGATGGAATCGGTGACCCGCAATGTGTATTCCGAATTTCCCCTGAGTAGTTCAGAAAGTTCATGGGAGGAGAAAAGATCGTCGATCCTGGATGTGACTGCGCCAGGGTCTGAACCGAAATCCTGGTTGATCTGGATCCTGGAAAGTTTCTGGCCGGGGAATGAATCCTGAAGCAGGTGTGCAGTCAGGCTATCGGCCAGGGAGAGGATGGAAGCAGAGATTGAGTTACGGATTTCTTCACGTTTGGGATCCGCATAGCCTTCATAGGTATATTTGAGAAGATTCCGGTAGTTTTCTTCGATTGATTCCAACTCGTAGAAGTATTCCGACCGGG
>JAFGNY010000225.1 GCA_016926765.1 Bacteroidales bacterium
CCATGCGCAAAAGACGGCATTACGGTTTACATCAACAAAGCCAACAAGGTTGATGAACTCTCGATTCAGCAACTCAGCAACATCTTCTCCGGGAAGGTGACCAACTGGAAGCAGGTTGGAGGGAACGACGCTCCGATCAAGCTATATGGCCGCGAGAACAGTTCAGGCACCTACGTCTTCTTCCAGGAAGAGGTTGTGAAGGGGGATTTTGCACCGAGTTGCCAGACACTTCCCGGTACAGCTGCAGTGGTGAATGCCGTGATGAAGGATGTCAACGGGATTGGTTACGGTGGCGCAGCTTATGCCGAAGGGGTCAAGATCTGCAAGGTGAAGAAAGATGCCGGGAGTATTGCTTATGAGGCTTCGGCAGAAAATATCAAAAAAGGTCTTTACCCAATCAGCCGGTATCTGTATATGTATACCAGGAACAGGCCAGCCGGTGAGATCAAGGAATTTGTCGACTGGGTTCTCTCACCCGAGGGACAGAAGATGGTAGCAGAAGTCGGGTACTTCCCGGTCAGGTGAAAATGAACATTCAAGGTTTCACCAAAGAGTCACTTAGGAAGAAATTCAGGTTTGCGGAGTATCTTTCTCAGTGGATAATTACAGGAGTTGCATTCCTCTCCATTACGATCATTGTCCTCATCTTTTTTTTCGTCTTCAGGGAGACGATTCCACTTTTTCAACCGGATAAGACAAGCGCAGTCGGAAGTACTGAAGAGTTGGTTCAGGAACAATATGGGGTTGTGACAGAACCAGGGGAGGAGACGATCCAGCCTGAAGTCTATGGGATCACGCCGGATTCGGCTTTCTTGGGAAACAGGGATAGTAGAACGGAGAGTACAGAGAATGAAAGTAATCGAGTTGCGGTGAAGGATTTTTTTGGTGATGAATGGTACCCAGTCTCTTCAAATCCTCGTTATGGGCTGGTTCCTCTGTTTGTAGGAACGATAAAAATCACCATCATTTCGATCCTGTTTGCCGCCCCGATTGCTATTCTGGCAGCTCTTTTTTCTGCTGCATTTGCCCCGACCTGGCTAAGGGAATGGATCAAACCGGCGATCGAGCTGCTGGCTGGATTTCCATCTGTTGTAATCGGTTTTTTCGCGTTGATGGTAATGGCTACCGTATTGCAGGAGTTATTTGGCTATGAAACCCGGTTAAACGCTTTTGTAGGTGGGATTGCGATGGGTCTGGCTGCCATTCCCATTATCTTTACAATTACGGAGGATGCCCTGACTGCGATTCCCGGTTCGTACAAAGAAGCTAGTTTGGCACTGGGTGCTACGCGCTGGCAAACCGCTCTGTTTGTTACACTTCCAGCGGCTACACCGGGAATCTTTGCCGCGGTTCTGCTGGGAATCGGGCGCGTATTCGGAGAGACGATGATCGCCCTGATGGCTACCGGAAATGCAGCGTTGATCTCATTAAATCCATTCGAATCGGTACGAACCCTGGCGGCTACCATTGGCGCTGAAATGGCTGAAGTGGTGTTTGGTGATACGCATTACGGAGTACTTTTCCTGATCGGATCACTCCTGTTTGTCTTCACATTCAGCCTGAATGCATTGGCTGAGTTTTATGTCAAGGGACGCCTGATGAAACGAATACAGGGTAAAGTCGCATGAACAAAAGAAAACGAATTACCGGGGGAATTATCGTTGGGGCGTCGGCTTTTTCTGCGATAGCTATCATTGCCATCATCGTGGTTATCCTGGTGATCGTCATCATCGGGGGGAAAGACCGTCTCACCTGGGAATTTCTGACAGCTTTTCCGGAAAACGGCATGACAGAGGGAGGGATCTTTCCGGCGATTTATGGTACTGCGTTGATGGTGATTATCATGTCGGTAGCCGCTGTACCTTTTGGTACGCTTACGGCCATTTACCTCACCGAATATGCCAGCGAAAAATCAATTTTCGCTCAATCGATCCGGTTCGCCGTAAGAACACTGGCTACAGTTCCTTCCATCATATTTGGCCTTTTCGGATTGGGATTTTTTATCAAGTTTGTAGGGGGGGAGATGGATTCTATCTTCTTGGGCGGCGAATTGCGATGGGCTCAGCCCAATATCCTATGGGCCAGTCTGACTATGTCGCTGCTTACTCTTCCGGTCGTTATCGTTTCTGTGGAAGAGGCAATCCGTACCGTGCCCCGTGAACTCAGGGAGGCGAGTCTGGCATTGGGAGCAACCAAGTGGCAAACCATTAAAAAAATCGTTATTCCCGGATCCCTTTCCGGCATCATGACCGGGACGATCCTGGCCGTTAGCCGTGGAGCCGGGGAGGTTGCTCCGATTCTTTTCACGGGAGCTGCCTATTACCTGGCTACACTCCCCACTTCCCTCAGTGATCAGTTTATGAACCTTGGATACCATATTTACATCATGTCTACCCAATCGGCTGATGTGGATGGGACCATGCCAATCCAGTACGCAACCACCCTGGTATTGCTTTTATTGACATTTTTACTGAACTTTATAGCCATCATGATCCGGGCAAGAATCCGCAGAAGAGTGAAGGCATAATCTAGCATGGAATGAAAGATACGAAAATCGTCACCCAGGATCTGACCCTCTACTATGGAGAAAAGATGGCCCTCAATTCGGTCTCTGTGGAGATCCCTGAAAATCAGGTGACGGCATTCATTGGTCCTTCGGGATGCGGAAAATCTACCTTTCTCAGGACATTAAACCGGATGAACGACTTGATCCCCAGTGTAAGGATTGAAGGAAAGGTATGGATTGATGGGTTGAATATCTATGATAAAAAGATCGATGTGGTGAATCTGAGAAAGAAGATTGGAATGGTATTCCAGAAGTCAAATCCTTTTGCCAAATCGGTCTTTGAAAACATTGCTTACGGGCCGAAAATTAATGGCATTTCTGATAAAAAAAAGCTCGAAGAAATCGTTGTTGCTTCACTGCATCGGGCGGCGATCTGGGATGAAGTCAAAGACCGGTTAAATCATTCTGCTCTTGGGCTTTCAGGTGGCCAGCAGCAACGGCTTTGTATTGCCCGCACG
>JAFGNY010000226.1 GCA_016926765.1 Bacteroidales bacterium
ATTTCGAGATTATCCCTGAAGACAAGCCGAACCAAAAAACACTCGTCGATATCAGACAAGCTAAATTTGATATCAAAATCCCTGAGAGCTTTTTCTCCCAGCAGAATATGAAAACCGTTAAATAACTGACCGGATGGAAACGATAAAGATTGCCTGGAGAAACCTGTGGAGAAATAAACGAAGAACGCTCATCACTTCAGCTTCTGTCTTTTTTGCCCTCTTCCTGGCCCTGCTGATGCGCGGGTTCCAGCTTGGCAGCTACGACCTGATGGTGTATAACATCGTGCACGCTTACTCAGGCTATTTCCAGGTACACGCCAACGGATATTGGGACGACAAGATCATCAACAACTCCTTTGAATTCACGCCTGAGATCCGGCAGGCCGTTACGGAAGTTCCGGAAATTGACGGTTATGCCCTGAGGCTTGAATCCTTTGCACTCGGGTCGTTCGGGATGCAGACCAAAGGGGTGTTGGTCACCGGGATAATACCAGAGGAAGAGAATGAGCTTACAGGATTGCGGAAAAAACTGGTTGAGGGTAATTACCTTCTGCCTGATGATGATGGAGCACTTGTAAGCCAGAAACTGGCAAAATACCTGAGGATTTCGCCGGGAGACACTCTTGTCCTGATCGGCCAGGGGTTTCATGGCATGAGTGCAGCCGGAATTTTTCCCGTGCGGGGGATCGTCCATTTTCCCTCACCCGACCTGGATAACCGAATGATCTATCTCAGCCTTCCCGCATCGCAAGGGCTCTTCTCAGCTGAGAACAGGTTGACATCCATCTCATTCAATCTGCAGGCCGGCGCAAACTATGAACAGGTTGCGAACAGACTCAGGGAAAAACTGTCTCCTGAAATTTTTGAAGTGATGACCTGGAAGGAGATGATGCCGGATGTCGTACAGCAGATTCAGGCTGACAATGCTTCAGGCCTGATCATGCTTTCTATTTTGTATATGATTGTTGGATTTGGAATTTTCGGGACTATCCTGATGCTTTTCAGCGAACGCACCAAGGAGTTCGGGATGATGATCGCTATCGGAATGCAGAAGTTCAAGCTGATTCGTGTAGTAGTGGCCGAACTCTTCCTGGTTGGCCTTCTTGGACTGGTTGCTGCGGTCCTTGCCGCTATCCCCCTGCTCTACTATTTTCACATCCACCCGATTCCTATCACGGGAGAGATGGCGGAAACCACCATTCAGATGGGATTTGAACCGATCATGCCCTCAGCCTGGGAATTCTCTTATTTCATGGGTCAGTCGCTGACGATTGTCGTGATCATGCTGGTGGTTATGATCCTGCCCATCGTGAAGATAACACGGCTGTCCGTGATCAGTGCATTAAGAAAATAGGAGGTAACCTATGATTTGGATAATTGCATGGAAAAATATCTGGAGAAATAAAGTCCGAAGCCTGGTGGTGATCCTTGCGATCACCTTCGGTCTGCTCGGTGGTGTTTTCTCTTCGGCTGTCATGAAAGGGATGGCTGAACAGCGCATGAAGGAAGCGGTCAGCCGGGAAACAGCACACATCCAGATTCATAACCCGAAATATATTGAGGACAACGAGATCAACTACACGATCGACCTGGAGTCCCAGAGACTTGCTGAAACGCTTGACACCCTTCCTCAAGTGAAAGCCTGGTCGCCCCGGATCAGGTTTCTGGCCATGGGGAACAGCGCCAATGCCAGTACGGGTATCATGGTATATGGAGTGCTCCCGGAGAAGGAAATGGCGGTTTCGGAACTCTGGACGATGATCTGCGATTCTTGCGGGACCTATCTGAACGGGGAGAAATCCAATCAGATTGTGATCGGGGAAGCCCTGGCTAAAAAACTTAACCTGAAGCTCCGTTCCAAAATGGTTCTCACCTTTCAGGACGCCATGGGGAACCTGTCGGGAGCCGCTTTCCGCGTTTGCGGAATTTATCACACCAACAACTCGGTCTTTGATGAGATGAATGTCTATGTAAGCAAAGTAGATATCGCCCACCTGTTGGCCATGGATCCGGACCAGTCGCAGGAGATCGCCATTATGCTTAACGAAGGGGATGAACTGGACCTGGTACAGAAAGAACTGGCTGCCAGCTTTCCCGACCTTCTGGTTCGAAACTGGAAACAGATCGATCCGGTGACTGGTATGCTGGCCGATTTCCTTGACATTTATCTCTACATGTTCATGGCCATTATCTTGTTAGCCCTTGGATTCGGAATCATCAATACGATGCTGATGGTGATCCTTGAACGTACGCGTGAACTGGGCATGCTCACGGCTATCGGAATGAATAAACGCAGGGTCTTCCTGATGATTATGCTGGAGTCTGTCTATCTCTCCCTCACAGGTGCGGTTGCCGGTATGATCCTCGGCTATCTGGTCACCCTTTACACAGCATGGACAGGAATTGATCTCAGCAGTCTGGCCGAGGGATTCAAGAAACTGGGATACCCAACCATGCTCTATCCATACCTCGACATGAAATTCTTTATCACGCTGACTGTCATGGTGATTGGGATCGGCATCCTGGCCTCTATTTTTCCGGCACGCAAAGCATTGAAGTTAAATCCGGCGGAAGCCGTCAGAACAGATTAAACTGGAAACTATGAATATCATTGAAATCAGGGATCTGAAAAAGATCTACAACGACTCGGAAGTAGCTGTTCATGCATTGAACGGAATAAACCTGGCATTCCGGCAGGGAGAATTTACCGCTATCGTGGGCCCTTCCGGAAGCGGGAAGACTACCCTGCTGAACCTTCTTGGGGGGCTCGATATGCCCACCGAGGGATCGATCAGGATTGATGGCATCAATGTGGGAGAATTGTCGAGCAGGAAACTGATCAATTTCCGATTGAACAACATCGGGTTTGTCTTTCAATCCTATAACCTGATTCCGGTTCTGACTGCTTTTGAGAATGTGGAGTTCATCATGAGTTTACAGGGATACAGCAAAGAGAAACGAAAAAGGAGAGCCATTGAATTGCTGGAAGCCGTTGGGCTGGGTGACAGAATCAACAGCCGGCCATCCAGGTTGTCGGGAGGGCAGCAACAACGCGTAGCAGTTGCCCGGGCATTGGCATCACGGCCCAAGTTCATCCTGGCTGATGAACCTACTGCCAACCTGGATTCCGTGTCAACAGAAAACCTCCTGGATATCATGGAGAAACTGAACCTGGAAGAGAAGATAACCTTCATCTTCTCAACGCATGACCAAAGGGTTGTGAATAAAGCACATAGAGTGGTGAAGCTGGAAGACGGAAAGGTGATTAGCGATGTAACTACTCAATCTCCATAGGCCCATGGGCGTGAACAAAGATAACGGTACCCAGTTGATCATACCCGGAGAACAACTCGGTCCCCTTATGTTTCAGTGTATCCTTTGAGAACCCGATGAGGGTCAGTCCGGCATCAGCCGATTTCTGATTGATCATTGCCTGCTTGCTGATATCCGGTTTATCCACAATGATCTCTATGTTTTTCCTGGTGATCGGGAGCCTGCCGGTGAGGATCAACTTATCCATCTTTTTCCGGTTCTCTTCCAGGATCTCCGGTTTGCAAATTTCAAAGATCTTGATGTTGGATTTAGTCCAGTCGGAATGTCCGAGAATGATAAAGCCAAGAAGGATCATCAGGTTGGCGTTCTCCTTAAAGCTACTGTGGATCCACAAATGGATATCTCCCTTGAAGTTGATGGTCCTGCGTGAACTCCCCACTATGCAGATATCAAACTCTCCGGAATTTACGAGGCTGAAATTTTCTACAATCACCTGAAGATTGACGGGATTCTCTTTATCAAACTCAAAGATTATCATGTCGTTCTCCATCCCGGCAATTCCGGGCACCTGGATCGCATTGACAATGGAAGAAGAATAGGAAGGAGAGATGATTGTATCAATGTAAACATGATTGCTCACCGAATAAAACAGCTTTAGTAACCGGGTCAGTTGTCGCTGGGATTCAAGATGGGATTCACGGGAATAATATCCTTCTATCCGGTGAATATAGGTGCCAAATCCATATTTGTAAGAGATCCAGTTCAGGAAATTGAATGCTATCTGACGTTCAAAAGAATCTTCTGAGATGCAGATGGCACTCGGACGCCACTCGTGACTTGTACGATGTTTCCGGCTCTTCTGAAGGTAGACCTGCAGGTTACGACTCATCTGGAAGATAGAGTTGGTAACGATGGCTTCCAGTCCTTTTCTGCTTTTATGATAGTAGTTGATCAGTGAAAAAGCCATCCATATTCCGGAATTCGGTACTGCCCAGGGGAGAAATCGGATGAGGGAATAAAATTGGATGAACCTGCAAAAAAAAAATCAATGACAATCCCAATAGTCCTACCACAATATAAAGAGACTTGACGCCGATGTTTGCTCCTCGCTGGATTAACAACAGCGACAGCAATCCCATCACAGGGATACTGACAAC
>JAFGNY010000227.1 GCA_016926765.1 Bacteroidales bacterium
CCCGACGGGATCTCCAGGGCGCTGGATTTTCCAGGCCCGCTATACAACTGCCAGCTATCAACCCCGTGAAATGCAGGAGCGTATTGCAGGGCATCGTCGTAATAGATGCTGCGGTGTGGACGAAGGTATATGCGTTCATAGGTTTCGGGATCCTGTTTGCGGAAAAGGATTCCCGGATAGGAGCGGGTATTCGGCACGGTAGCAATATCCATTTCGATGATGCCGTTTTCAAAAACAACATCCCTGAGGATTGCGATTCCTGTGATAGCCTGACGGTCAAGATGCTCAACCATCCGGGCCCGGCTCAGGTCCCAGTGAAGGGAATCGAAAGGGATGGCGTGCTGAGCCGGAGTCATCCGGGAAAAACAGAGAAAAAAAAGAATGAACCAGGTTCCTGTAATAACCTGTGATCTGTTCGACTTTGTACAAAAATGTTTCATCCTGTTAAGGTTTGTGTCTGTGATGTAAAGATGCATCGGAAACCGTTTACATCAAAATGCATTCGACCAATCAGCAGAAATTCTGGTCAAACGCTGTTGAAGGATTACTGAAAACTTTCCAGGTCTTAAAGACCTGGAAGAAGGTTTGAAACCAACGCCTCCCCCAGGTACCGGTATTGTTCCATGGAGTTATACAATTGAGCTGATATCCGGAGAATCTGGCGGGGAGGGCCGCCCCAGAACCAGGCCGGAACCTCGATATGATGGCGGTTGATTAGCATGTCTTGAAATAGTCCGGTACGTTTATAGGAAATGTCCGGGATGATGTCCGGAGTTGGTAATGGCAAGGTTGCCATCGAAGCGATGAGGTTGTCGGGGCACGGAAGGGGTATTCCCATTATGGAACAGAGCAAGGTACGTGCTTCCAGTGTCAGTTTTCGGTTTCTGTCCATCCATTCTGTCCATCCACCCGGGAACAGGGAATTCCCGAATCCCACACAATCTGCCGGGCACAGGATGGGAGAGGGATCATACGTGGCAGGCCAGTAAAATCGCTCGGCAAACAGCTCTGCCCGGGCTCCTGCATGGCTGATAATAAGGGGAATGATCTCTTTTTGTTTATCATTCCTCACATGAAGGATGGCGGCCGATTTGGGCCCGCAGAGCCACTTGTGACAGTTAGCTGTATAATATGCAGCTCCGATAGCATCCAGATTCAGCGGAATGCTTCCCAGGGCGTGGGCGCCGTCGATGAGGGTATCAATACCCCGCTGGTCCAGCTCCCTGACTATCTCATCTACCGGTTGAACCAGAGCTGTTGGGGAGGTGATGTGGTCAATCAGGGCAATCCGGGTTCTGGGTGTCACCTGCTGCAGGATCGCTGCCGTGATCCGGCCTGAGTCATCCAGTGGAAACGGATAGCAGGCTTCCCGGATCCGTGCACCGGTTTGTCCGGAGATGTATTCAGCAATCCGGCGACAGGCGCCATAGATATGGTTAGTGATCAGGATCTCGTCTCCCGGGCGAAACCGGAGAGAGCGGAAAATGGTATTGACCGCTTCGGTAGCATTTCGGACAAAAACGAGATCATCCGTTTTTGCACCGGTGAATCCGGCCAGGGTTCTCCGGGCTTGTTCCTGTAATGGCTCCAGTTCCCGGATGAAGAACCGGACAGGCTCCTGTTCCATTTGCTGACGATATATATTCTGGCGTTCGAGAATAGGGTGCGGACAAGCGCCGAAGGAGCCGTGGTTCAGAAAAACGACATCCGGATCGAGATTCCACAGGGAAGCAAAAGAGGAGGGAGATGGAAGTGGTGAATGTACCATGGAATCATAGATTCTGTAAAGGGATCGTAAAACTGAAGGTGGTTCCCTTACGATTAGTTTTAGTTTCCGGTTTAAACAGATTTTTCAACATCTCGTGGTTCATTCCTATACCGGAACCCCCTGATAGGAGATCATATTGAGCTGAACATCCGGATTATTGCCTTTCCAGACCGGGTTTTTTGTGGCATCAGGGACCAATAACATATTCTGGGCACCAATCACTGTTTCACAATACAACCCATAAAAGAGGCCAGCCTTTTCACCCCTTTCATACGGGTTACCTTCCCGTTCGTTCGAAAGAAATACCTCAATGGTATCTTCATTCAGTTTCATGATCATGCCTGAAGGAAGGTCTGCAATTTCGGGGAGCTTTCCCTTGTGAACGAGGAGAGGGTTGTGGATGAGGTCATAGGCGACAGATTGAAGGCAAATATACGATTATTCCATTCATCTGTTTTCAAACAAGCGTTATCTCGTTAAAGGGGACTTTTCATATCGGCGGGAAATTTTTAGTCTTCGCCTTCGCGGTTCAACGAAATTAATACATTTGGCCTTTTAAACTTCCCTGCATGAAATCCTGAAAACCTGCTTTTTCCCTCTCCCACCGGGGCTACTCTTTATACACATTTTTTCGTCCAATCCTGCCATTAGAAAGTATCTTGATGAAAAAAATTCAAAGAATTTTCTATTGTGGATGGCAATCTGAACCGGAACGATTATGATATGATCTTCCCTGTAGCAGATCTCCTGGAGGGAAAGATCAATTAATGTTCGCCTCTGCCATCTGACTTGTCTGACCTGCCCTATCCTTTTTTGTTTTTGAAAATTCCCCGGCATTAACAATCTGTTTCATTTGAGTGTCTGTGTGGTTGTAACTTCGTTGATAATTGAACACGGATGACACGGAAAACACGGATTTACACGGATAAAAATAGTTTAAATCCGTGTGCTATTATTCCTGAGAATCGACATTTTGGATAGCATCCCGGTTCTCCATGATATCACATTTGTGGATTCGATGACTGGCTGGATTTGTGGCGACAGTTCAATCATCCTGCACACAGATAATGGAGGTATCGTTGGAATAGATCAGTCAGTTCAATGTCCAGGGGTTCAGGTTCAGGTTTACCCGAACCCTTTATCTGATAACGTCAACGTCGAGTTTGAAGTAACCAAACCCTCAAGAGCTTCAATCCAAATCCTGAATGCTGTTGGCAACATCGTCTGGGAAAATGACTTTGGAAATCAATCCTCAGGGAAACACACCATACATCTGGATATCCATCATCTGGCATTCGGGCTCTATATGATTCGTCTGCAAACCGGGGAGCAAAGCGTGGTGAAACGGATTGTC
>JAFGNY010000228.1 GCA_016926765.1 Bacteroidales bacterium
GTTCCGGGTTTCGCATTTCGCGTTCCGCCAATCGCTCGGTGAACGTTGGAAAAATTGCCTGAAGGTCCGGGAAAACAACGAAAGGCTCGAGAACCCGCATTGACTGGCGATTTCAGTGACCGGAATGTGTGGTGAAGCTGCCAGTAGTCCGGCCGCTTTCTCCAAACGGATACGGGTAAGGAATTGAAAAGGAGTTTCCCCCATCATGGCCAGGAAGATGCGGAGAAAATGAAATTTCGAGAAATGGGCGATCGAGGCCAGCTCTTCGAGGGTAAATTCCCGGTCGAGGTGGGATTCAATGTGGTCAAGCACTTTGTTGATGCGGGAGAGGTACTCGTCAGATATAGTGGGCATGGGAAAGGTTTGAAGGACAAAAGTAATGGAATACTCCGAGTGGACATTAAGTTTTTGATCAGATTTGTCTGGTAAAACACCAGTCATGGATGCAGACAATCCTATCCTCAACAGCCCTTATCTTAAACCCTCATTGCATTACGCGACCGACCAGGATGGTTCTCTGAATTACAGCGACATCCGGCAGGGGTTTGTGTACAAGACCGTGCCGCACATCACCCTGAAATCATTAGCCAACGATGAGCCCCCCGAAACCGAGACCCTCTACGACCAGCCACTCACCGACAAAAGTGTGCTGCGGGTAAGCGGTCCGTTTACCGTGGAAACCCTTCAAAATTTCGAACCAGTGGGTCCTTCGGAACTGGAAGAAGAAACGCTGATCACCGAAGAGGTGGGCGAATGGGAGGAGAAGATCAAACAGCACCTGCTTTCGACCGGGATCAAGAACGGCCGTAAGGATGAACGGGTCGATTTTACCCGCGTGGAGCTGTTGGCTGATGCCTGGCTTCATGCCGAAGGATTTTACCACACAGCCAAAGGCGAGCACAAAGCCTATTTTCACATCGGTCCGCGGTTCGGCACGGTGAGCAAGGAGGCGGTGAACAAAGCCATCGTGGCCTGCCGGCAGCGTGGCGACGCCAACTGGATGGTGATCCTGGGCTTCAGCTTCGAAAGCGACATCCAGGGCGGCGAACAAACGACAAGCCTCGGATCGTTTGAAGTCACCAAAGCCAAAATTCATGACGATCTGCTGCAGGAAGGTCTGAAGAAGAAACCGGCCAAATCGGCAGCTTCCTTCATCACCATCGGGGAGCCGGACGTAAAAGTGGATAGTTGTGAGTGGATAGTGGATAGTACAAATTGTAAACTATGTTTATATGACTCCTTTAAAAAGTTATCGGGAATTGACAGTCTGGCAGAAATCAATGGACTTGGTAAAGATGATCTACACCTTTACTGCCTCTTATCCCAAAGCCGAAATGTATGGGCTGACCTCGCAGATCAGAAGGGCCTCGGTATCGGTAACGGCCAACATAGCGGAGGGTCAGGCAAGGAACACCCCCGGGGAGTTTCATCAGCTCCTGGGTTATTCGAGGGGTTCTTTGGCGGAAGTGGAGACTTTGATACTTTTATCGCGACACTTGGATTATCTGACGAACGAAAACTCAGAGAATTTGTTAACGACCTGCGCCGAAATAAACAAGATGTTGCACGGCTTATCCAAATCCCTCTCCAAACCCTGCTGACAAACCTCAACTATCCACTATCCACTATTTCCTATTCACTGATCACAATTGAAGGCCTGGATATCTATGACCCCATCAGGGACGAGGTGAAGGCCCGGAACATCCACGAAATCGCCTACTGGATGCTCGACGATGATTACGATGGGAGCAACTTCGTGGTGAAGCAGGTATTTTTCTGTGGCGGCGATAAAACCGAATTCGATAAATGGAAACGCAGCCTTGGCGATCTCGGCGAATCGCGAAACCGTCGAAAGAAGGAGCTTCAGGATACCCTGAAAATTGAGATCGATGAAGAGGCCTTCGACCGGTTGTATGGACACTCTTCCCTGCCGGTTGAACTGAAGAGAAAGGGGCAGAAACTGGCGGTGAGAATGGTTTCGCTATATGGAGAAGAGAGCACAAAAGTTCTCCGGTTATAGTCACCAGACCTTCCAGGTTTTCAAAACCTGGAAGGTCTTTTATCTCTTCTTCGCTTTCACCCACTCTTCAAACGTCGTCCCCGGCGCTCCCAGCATCTTGTTGGTGAAAGCGGGATCGCCCTGTTCACGGGCTTTTTCGAAGTAGCCGTAGAGCGCTGCGACCATCTTCATCTCCCTCTTCCCCGAGAGGGTTCCGATCAGCTTCATCATCCAGAGGGGGACATCCGACACTTTTTTGATCTCCGGATGGACCGCTTTGATGTATCGGACCATCAGATCACGCATCCGGTGGTACTCCGGACCGAGGATATAATAGATCTGGTTCAGCGTTCCGGGTCCAGCGTTTCGCGTTGGGTTTTCTGACGTGGATTTCAGGTATGCGGCAGCCACCATCCGGGCGTAATCTTCCACGGCCACCCAGCGGTACGGATGAGGTTGCTTACCGATCATCATGGCTTTCCCACCGCGGACCATCAACTCCAGCGATTCGAAAAACCAGGAGGGGCGGAAGATCATATAGGGAATGCCGCTGTTGATGACGGACTGCTCGGCCTGGTATTTCTGTTCGGTGATCGGAAACCACCGGTTCTCTTCGCAAACAGAGGCGCCGGAGATGCAGGAGATGGTTTCGATGCCTGCACGTTTAGCCGCTGCAACAATGACACGCATGGCAGCCCCCTCATCGACCTTGGCCAGATTGGTGTGGATGGCAGTACACTCCTTCAATGCCCGGTCCAGATCTTCCGGGTTGAAAAAATCCCCACGGAAGATTTCGAACCCCTCTTGTTCTTCTTTTTCTGATACGGAACGGGAGAAGATTCTGACCTGGTATCCGGCCTCTTTCAACTTCCTGGCGACCGGCTTACCAAGCATACCGGTGCCACCGATGAGTAAAATTTTCTGTGACATATCTGATTATTAGCGTTTCTTCTCTTTTTTGTTAAATTAAGATGAAGCTAAATTACGGGAAAATGATTAACATTGATCATTTAGTTTTTCTTCACCACAAAGAAACGGTGAAACGAAGGTCACGGAGTAATTTCTTTGTGCTCTCCGTGCCTTGGTGTCGCCTTGGTGAATTCTTATTAGGATTAAAAAAGTACCTTTACACAAAAAATTGATTATGCCAATTGCTCGCAAAAAAAGAATTGCCCTTGTGGCTCACGACAACCGGAAAGGTGATATGGTCGAATGGGTCAGATGGAACTATAAGATACTGCGGGAACACCAGCTCATCTGCACAGGAACGACCGGCCGTCTGGTGGAAGATGCTATTCAGCAGGAGGTTCAGACCGATCCCGACATTCCAGAAAAAAAGAAAAACACCCCTCTGCGTATCATTAAATTAAAATCGGGCCCCTTTGGCGGTGACCAGCAACTGGGGGCGATGATTGCCGAAGGGCGGATCGATATCCTGATATTCCTTTGGGATCCCATGCAACCACAGCCGCACGATGTGGATGTAAAAGCACTCCTGAGAATTTCAGTGCTCTACAATATTCCCACTGCCTGTAACCGGTCCACAGCCGATTTTATGATCTCCTCACAACTGATGAAAGAGGATTACAAACCCATCCTAAAGGATTATTCTGCATACCTAAACCGGACCTTATGACACAGGTTACAGGGTAGGGGCTACAATGATTTTTTTCTGATCCTTTTTCTTTTTGTAATCGATTTAAATAAAAATAGTAATTTTGCCGCCGAAGCATGGATTTGTGAAAAGAATAACAACCCGATCGGTCGTTTTCCTGGTAATCCTTTCCCTTATGGGATTACTGGTAACCAATGCGTTATATCTTCACACCCACAAGTTACCGGATGGTACCATGGTCATTCATGCCCATCCCTTCAACAAAACCCAGGATCCATCTCCGGTCAAACAACACCAGCATTCATCCGTAGAGTTCATTACCCTCTCACATCTTCAGATCCTTTTCTGCATAGCGCTGATCCTGGTGTTTCTGGCTGATCGACCGGGCTCCTCCCGCATGATCTTCCGGCAGATAGAGCCGCCTGAAAACCTGTCGTTCAGAGAGTTTCCCGTAACCAGACCACCTCCTTCCCCAATCCGTTAATTATAGGCCGGGGAAATCCACTTCCCCCGGAGAATCCATCTTGTATTATTTTTTAACGCCTTAGTGTCTCAGCGGTTAAGAATTTCACCGCTAAGAAGCGCAAACGTGAAGAGTTGAACTTATCAGACAAATTTTTTTATGAAATATCAGTTAGCACTCCTTCTCGGGTTAATCGGGATCTCCCTCGCCGGCTATGGTCAGGCGAAAAAAACCGATGCCAATATTATAGGTCATGTAACCAGCGATGGCAAGCACCTCCCGTTCGTTACCATCCTGGTGAAAGGGACCACGACCGGAACCACAACCGACGAAACCGGTCACTATCAATTGATCAATCTCCCGGTGGGGAAACATATCATTATTGCCCGGATGCTCGGGTATACCAGTCAGGAAAAAGAGATAATGATCCATGAACGCCAGACCAAAGAGGTCAATTTCAGTCTGGAGGAAGATGCCCTGGGATTGGAGGAGGTAGTTGTGACCGGCGACAAGAGTACAAAAAGCCGCAAAGAATCTGTTGTTCTGGTCAATACCCTCTCTCCAAAACTCTTTTCCACTACCCAATCGGTTACTCTCAGTGAAGGGTTGAATTTCAGCCCGGGCCTCCGCATGGAAAATGACTGCCAGAACTGCGGATTCAACCAGGTTCGGATGAATGGAATGGAAGGTGCATACTCCCAGGTTTTGATCGACGGGAGGCCCGTTTTTGGCGGATTGGCAGCGGTGTATGGACTGGAGATGATCCCGGCCAACATGATCAGGCGGGTCGAGGTCGTTAAAGGAGGCGGATCGGTTTTGTACGGGTCCAATGCCATCGCCGGAACGATCAACCTGATTCTTCAGGAGCCGGTAAAGAACTCCTACGAATTCGGAGTAGGTTCCGGTGCCATAGGCCTTGGGTTGAAGGGCTCGGGTACTCCTGCCATGGATTATACCGTCAATATGAATGGATCGGTGGTTTCGGGCGACCAGAAATCGGGCATGAACCTCTTTGCCTTCTACCGGAACCGGCAACCTTTTGATGCCAATGATGATGGGTATTCCGAAATCGCCCTGCTGAGAAACATTACCGCGGGAACCCGGTTATACCACCGGTTTGGGGAACGCAGCAAGCTGACTGCCGATTTCTTCGCCATCAATGAAAAACGACGGGGAGGCGACCGGTTTGATGTCTTGCCTCACGAAGCAAATATTGCAGAAGCGGTGGAACATACGATTGTCAATGGCGGACTGGCGCTCGATAGCTACTTCCGGGAAGCTGATGTCTTATCAGTGTATGCTTCGGGGCAATACGTTGACCGTGACTCCTATTACGGCGCCAATCAATCCCTCAAGGATTACGGACATACGACCCAGTTCAACTGGGCTGCAGGTATTCAGTACCTGGCGAAATTCGGCAAATCCAGCCTCATCGCCGGGATTGACGATCAGGGGAGTATTTTGAATGATACCAAGTTGGGGTATCCTGATATCGGCAATGCCATCATCGTGAATGATTCGGTCATATCTGTCCCTCATGTTGGCAATACCCAATTAGCTAACCAGATCATGAATACCGTTGGCGCCTTTGCCCAGTATGAACTGAAATGGAAGATCATGACCCTTTCGGCCGGTATCCGCCTCGACCGGTATGTGATTCAGGACACGGAAACCATGACCATCGAGAACCAAAACCTGGTTCCTGTTCCCCGCCTGAGCTTCCTCTTTGATTTTACCAGTGCCCTGCAGGGACGAATGAGCTACAGTCAGGGTTACCGGGCTCCCCAGATCTTTGACGAGGATCTGCACATTGAATCCTCCGGTTCGCGCCGGATCATCCACATCAACGATCCGGACCTGAAACAGGAGACCTCCCATAGTATCATGCTATCCCTGGGATATGCCCGGATGGTTGGCAACGTAGGACTGGACCTGTTGGTGGAAGGTTTTTTTACCCTCCTGAATGATCCCTTCATGACAGAGTTCAATCCCCCCGATTCCACCGGTACCGTTTATTATGTCAGGCAAAATGCCCCCGGCGGAGCTCAGGTGCTGGGAGGGACTCTCGAAGTGAATATCATGCCCATCCGCCATATGACGATCACGTCGGGTTTCACGCTGCAACAGAGCACCTATGACGAACCGCAGGATTTTGATGAGAAACGGTTTTTTCGTACCCCGGATGCCTATGGCTACCTGACGTTTGACTATGAGCCGGTAGATCGTTTCAGGGTCTCTTCTACACTGAATTACACCGGCCCCATGATGGTGCCCTATTTTGGACCGGATCAACCTGACCCGGATACCGGAGAGCTTCGGAAATCGGGCAATTTCTTTGACTGGGGTGTGAAACTGGCCTGGTCCGTCCCGCTCAACGGCGCCTCGTTCCAACTGTTTGCCGGGATGAAAAACATCCTCAACAGCTACCAGGATGATTTCGACAGCGGGATTGACCGGGATCCGGGTTACATCTATGGTCCGATGCTGCCGCGAACCCTCTATGCCGGGATTTCTTTCGGGAACCTGCTGCAGTAAGGAATTCATCTGTTGAGAAATTCTTCCTGTTGATGGATAAGAAGTGCTTTTCCATTGATTTTATTTCTTTTTGATCTTATTTGCTTGTACTTTTGATATAGAGATTCAACAGCAAAGGTTATGCGTAACATCATCAAACATGAAGCCATCATAGCTGCTACCATCCTGACTGCATTCTGTCTGAGTGTGAATGCTCAGGCTCAGCAAGGTGGACAAGCAGACAACCTGACCTACCCCGTCGTAGATACCCGCCAGGAGGCATTCTACGATACAGTCATTGAAATTCCCGAACCGGCATCCGGGTCACCCTATTATGGACAGGATGCCCGGTATACCGGCAATCTCCCAAATTATCTGGACAATGGAGATGGCACTATCACCGACCTGGTTACCGGACTGATGTGGTCGAAGAGCCTCGATATGGATGGAGATGGCGATATCGATTATTCGGATAAAATGTCACAAAGTGAGGCCCTGGCTGCAGCCGATACCTTTGGTCTGGCCGGGTATAGCGATTGGCGTTTACCATCCATTAAGGAGATCTATTCCCTGATCCTGTTCAGTGGCATGGATCCCAGTGGCTACCAGGGAACCTCGACATCCGGGCTCGTTCCGTTTATCGATACCAACTATTTTGACTTTGCCTATGGAGACCTTTCTGCAGGTGAACGGATCATCGATGCACAAATGGCGTCAGCCACACTGTATGTCGGACTTACCATGGGAGGAGCTGAGACAATGTTTGGTGTGAATTTTGCCGATGGAAGGATTAAGGGGTATCCAACCGGACCGATGCCGGGCCAAACGGAAGACAAGCAATTCTATGTCTATTATGTGCGAGGGAACACCCAATATGGTCTTAATGATTTTAAGGACAATGGCAACGGTACTATTTCCGACAATGCCACCGGACTGATGTGGACACAAGATGATGTCGGCAATGGCATGACCTGGGAAGAGGCATTAAGCTATGCAGAGAATGCGGGGGTTGCCGGTTATGATGACTGGCGGCTCCCCAATGCCAAAGAGCTGCAAAGCATCGTGGATTATACAAGGGCTCCATCAGTAACCGGATCGGCCGCCATCGATCCTCTGTTTCTTTGTACCATGATCACCGATGAAGGAGGCAATACCAACTATCCCTTCTACTGGACGGGAACAACCCATGTAAGCTTTCAGGCTGACAGACCCGGAAGCGCCGGGGCATATGTTTGTTTTGGAGAAGCGCTTGGCTGGATGGAAGTACCTCCTATGTCGGGTAGTTATAGTCTGATGGATGTGCATGGAGCAGGAGCACAACGAAGCGATCCCAAGCAGGGAGATCCCGCAAACTGGCCTTTCGGCCATGGGCCCCAGGGGGATGTAATCCGTATTTTCAATTATGTGAGATTGGTCAGGGATGCTGGAGCGTCGGCCATCAACAACGGATCAACATTCAACACGAACCTCATTCATATCTATCCGAATCCGGCATCTGACAAGATCCAGGCAGATGTTGGAGATCTGAACCAGGAAAATTCCACCGTTCAGATCTTCAACAGGGTTGGTAAAAATGTCTGCACCCAAACCTTAAGTGCAACCCAAAGTCTGATGATCGAAATTGAAAATTTTACACCGGGATTGTATCTCCTGGTTGTTAACACATCCTCCATGATTTATACCGGAAAATTCGTCAAACGATAAAAACCAAAACCATGAAAAGATTAATTATAGTGATCATTGTCCTTTTAAGCCTGAACGGTCTGATTCAGGGACAAGGATTTTACGACATCAACACCATCAATAATATTGAAATTACTTTTGTGGAATCCAATTGGGATGCCTTACTCGACCAGTATGTATCCAATGGCCTTGAAGAGCGGCTGACAGGCACCGCAACGATCAACGGAGTGGTGTTTGACAGTGTTGGTGTGCGGTATAAAGGCAACAGTTCCTACAACGCCAATCAGGTTAAGAACCCCCTCAACATCAAACTCGATTACATCATCGATGATCAGTTGTATGAGGATTATGGCACCATCAAGCTTGCCAATGTTTTTAAGGATCCCAGTTTTGTGAGAGAGGTTATGGGTTATGAGATCGCCCGGAATTATATGCCGGCCGGTCAGGCGAATTTTGCCAAAGTATGGATCAATGGAACCTACCTGGGACTCTATACCAGCGATCAGGATGTGGATAAGTTTTTCATGCGTACCCATTTTGAAAGTGATGAAAATGCCCGGATCAAAGGGGAACTGGCTGATAACTTGCTGCCGGGACAGATGGGGGGTGTCTGGGAGTATTTTGGCGCCGATTCAAGTGATTATTATAATCTCTATGAACTGGAATCCGATTTTGGCTGGCAGCAGCTGGTTTGGTTCCTGGATACCTTAAATAACCATAATGCAGTTGTGGATCAGGTGCTGAATATCGACAATCACCTTTGGTTCCTGGCCTTTTCAAACCTTCTGGTTAACCTCGATGGACCCATCAATAACCCACAGAACTACTATATCTACCAGGATGACAACAGGCGGTTTAATCCCATTCCCTGGGA
>JAFGNY010000229.1 GCA_016926765.1 Bacteroidales bacterium
CAGCCCGAAGTTTTTACGGGAATAGGAAGCAGTGATCAGCCAGCCATTGCCATCCTTATAAATATAGTGATTCATGGCCGAGGGATCATTAATCTTGTGAGCGTACTCTGTATAGAAGTTGAAGCCACTGTAATTCAGGTTGATCCGCCCTCCATAGGTCGCCACGTTTTCAGGAAGAGTCAACGAATAGATTTTGGGTGGGAGTACGACCTCCATTGATTTGCCTTTCTGGTAATCGCTCACAAAGCTTCCTCCGAAACTCAGTTTAAATCTGGATGAAGAGAGACTTGATACCATATCGTTGAGATAAAAATCGGCATCGAAGCCTTTTACCACACCACGGTTGTTGTCCTTGAACGGAATCCAGTAATTACGTTGTACTCCGACAACCCCGGTTAAAGCCACCCCGCTGAATGGTGTCAGCTTCACCCTGAATCCGCGCATCGAGTTATCGTAACCGAGGGTCCAGTCCTGGTAAGCGCGAAAGAGCATCCCGTCGCCAAATTGCTCATAAAAATTTCCTGCCGTCACTTCGATCAGCTTGTTTTTATATTTCACCCACCAATATGGGACGCCTAACCCCTGGTACTCCTGGTCATATCCAAGCAATGGAGGAAGATAAGCCTCAAACCGCATCCCGGCTGAGAAGTTTTTATATGAATAGTTGACTTCAGCAAATCCCTGAATACGGAAATATTTTCCATCAAGGGTTGAGTCGGTAATGCCAAGTTGCGTGTCGGTAAGGTAATAAACGGCATCACTCTGAAAACTTCCGCTGATCTGACTGTTTTCCAGGAAATCCTGTCCTTGTGAGAGAAGAGGAAAGAAAAACAGTGCCACGATAAGCCCTTTAATAATGGCTTCTCTTTTCATACATCAAATCGGTATTTGGTTTCTATTGCTTTACTGCTCAATGGGTTGACCTGAATTGAGTTTTCTGACCAGTTTGATCAGATCCAGTTCACTCCCTTCGGAGAAAGAGGTGTGCTGCCAAACGATGTTCCCTTTTCCGTCGATGAGGAATGTTTGCGGAATCAATCCCACATTCATGGCACGCTTAAAATCACCGTTGGGATCCAGAAGAACCTCGTACTCCCATCCTTTCCCGTTAACCAGGGGCTCCACCATCTTACTCGACCGGGCATCGTCGATGGAGACGGCATACAGTTTCACACCGGTTTCTTCCACCCAGTCATCGTACTCATCGGCAATGGTAGTCATCTCCTTGATACAGGGTTTGCACCAGGTAGCCCAGAAGCTGAGAATGATCGGTTTTCCGTTGTTGCTGATACTGCTTGTATTGTAAGGGTTTCCCTGAAGGTCTTTGATGTCGACGGAAGGGATCTTATTATAACTTTCAGTAGCTGTCTCCTGGGATATTCCTGTAACAGCAAACAGGAATAGTGCCATAAGGAGTGTAAAGGAGCTTTTCATGGTTGGTTGCAGTTTGGTTTTGAGAGTGCAAATGTAATGATACAAACGGAAAGTTGGAACTCAATGTGTTAGTTTAGAACTGATCCAGCATCGAAATCTCCAGAAGTTTTGCATGGGGTTTCGGTACCAGGAATAGATGGTCCATCATGGCAGGCACCAAAACAACTTCTCCGCGCCGGAGTGTCTCCATACCCTGTAAATAGTGAAGGCTGCATTCTCCTTCGGCACACAGGTAAATGATAAACGAATCGAAATGGCTCAGGTCTTTTTCGATCCCCTGATCAAATTCCAGGAGATTGGTGGTGAATGCGGGGCAATCGACCAGGTTCACCGTTTGATTCTTCAGCCGGGCATAGGGGGTCCGGTAGGTATCCGGAACAGTGAAATCGATGGCTTCAAGGGCTTCTTCGGTATGAAGCTCCCTCGGCTTCCCTTCACTGTCGAGGCGGTCCCAGTCATAAATTCTGTAAGTTATATCAGATGTCTGCTGAATCTCTGCCAGAAGGACTCCGGGACCCAGGGCATGCACGCGGCCTGCCGGCATAAAGAACACATCACCCTGCTCCACGGATTCCACATTCAGGATCTCCTTCAACCGTTTATGCTCCAGATGATCCAGGTAGACTTTCTGATTCACCGTCCGGCTGAATCCGCTGATGAGCTCCGAACCCTTATCTGCACCGAGGATGTACCACATCTCTGTCTTCCCGTTTCCGATCTTTCTCTTGGAAGCCAGGGCATCATCGGGATGAACCTGGATGGAGAGCCAGTCGTTGGAGTCAATGAATTTTACCAGGATGGGGAACCGGTCGGGATGGTTCTCAAACACCTTTTCACCGACAAGATCATCCATATAGATCTCGACAAGATCATTGAGTTCGTTGCCTTCCAGAAATCCGTTGGCAACGACAGTCTGGGACCCATGGACTCCCGAAAGCACCCAGGCTTCCCCACAGTTTGGAAGCGGGGAGAAGTCCAACCCTAATTCTGTCTGAATCTTTTGGCCACCCCAAACTTTCTCTTTGAAGAGGGGAGTGAATTTCAACGGATAGAGCAAGTTCATAACGGCTATGGTAGTGTCTCGATTAATGACTATTTTTATCGCCTGAAAACCAAACAAAGGTATTCTTTTCTTTCAAATGAACGCGCGACCAATACCATACCTGAACCGGTTACACGCTTTTAGGAAAGAGCTGCATCAGTTTCCCGAAAATTCAGGGAGTGAAGATAAAACGGCTTCCCGGATTCTAGAGTTTTGTTCTGATTTTCATCCGGATATGGTGATTGAGAAACTGGGAGGAACCGGTGTTGCCCTGGTTTTTAGG
>JAFGNY010000230.1 GCA_016926765.1 Bacteroidales bacterium
GTAACAAAACAGCCTGTACGTACGATGTGGATGACACTCCACCCTTCCCCCTGAACCGCGAAGCGCTGGAAATTGCCTGTGAAATCTCGCTGCTCTCAAAACTCAATATCGTTGGAGAGGTTCATATCACCCGGAAACAGTACCTCGACGGAAGCATCCCCACCGGATTTCAGCGGACAGCCATCATCGGGGTAGAAGGGGAGATCCAGCTAAAGCATAAGAACATACGGCTGATCCAGCTCAGTCTGGAAGAGGACTCCTGCCGGGAAGTCTCCGATATAGGCCATCGGCGGATCTACCGTACCGACCGGCTGGGAATGCCGCTGATAGAAACCGTCACCTATCCTGATTTCAAGAATCCGGATGAGGTGAAAGAGGGTGCCGATTACATTCGCTTTCTCAACCGCAGCACAGGGAAAGTGGCTACCGGGATCGGTTCCACCCGCGCCGACGTCAATGTTAGCTGTGCCGGAGGAACCCGCGTGGAGATCAAGGGGGTGGCCCATAACCGCTGGATGCCGGAACTCACCCATAACGAAGCATTCAGACAGTTTGCCCTCCTACGGATCAGAGAGTTGCTGAATCAGCGGGTTGACAACCCGAAAACCTGGAAGATCAATGGGATCAGGATCTCACCCAATGATCTCCCCGTTCCCGTTTCCCTGATTAACGAAATGAATTCCAAAGGGTATCCGGTGTATCTGATCAACCTGCCCCATTTCAGGGGCATGCTCTCCCATTTCCTTCAGCCTGAGATGACGTTCGCCGATGAGCTGACCAACCGCCTGAAAGTGATTGCCTGCATCGAAAAACCAAATATGCTTCATTCAGAAATGTTTGAAGATATTGTAGGGGAGAAAAACTGGCAAAAGTTCAAGCAGATGCTGGAAGCCGGTGATGAGGATGCTCAGATGATCGTCTGGGGCCCGGAAGCCGATATCCCAACGGCTCTGGAAACGGTTGAAGAACGATGCCAAATGGCGTTTGCCGGTGTTCCTAATGAAACCCGGAAATCGTTTGAGGATGGAACCACGATCTTTGAACGGGTACTCCCCGGAGCTGACCGCATGTATCCTGACACAGACACCGCTCCGATCCCGCTGGTGGATGAAGAGATTGATGAGATGGCCAGCCATCTCCCGGTCATTCCGGCTGAGCGAATTGCCCAGCTCATCCAATGGGATGTTCCGGAGGATACTTATACATACATTCTGAAGAAAAATCTTGTACCGCTGATCGAGAAGATCCAGACCGATCTCGGAATCCCGGCCAGGTTCACCGCAACCATGCTGGCGCATAAACTGAATCATATGGAGCGTCAACTCGGACATTCTGAAGGTTTCAGCGCCGAAAAGGTTTATGTATTGCTCGCTTTTCTGAAATCAAGGAACCTCAATCCCGAGATCGCCAACAAGATGCTTTGGACCGTTTACAGGCATCCGGAGAGGGACCTGGATCAGGTAATGGCTGAAATTGGATTTTCAGAGATTCCGCGTGAAGAGGTTGCCAAGATGATCCCGATTCTTAAAAAAGAATACCGGGAATCACGAACTTCTGACAACGAAGGCGCTGAGGTGAGATGGTTAATGGGAATGTTGAGGAAAAAAGCATTGGGGAATGTTTCTCTCTCGGAATTATCCAGGGAAATTGAGAGATATCCCCACGCCCCAAAACAGGATTAAAGATAATAACCAGATAGCAAATGAGCGACGACAATTTTCAGGGCTACAAAGGAAAAGCACTCGAAACACTGAAGAAATTCAACGCCCGGGTATGGGCAAAGGTGAAGGTGGATACCACACGCGGGGTATTTGAAGGGACCATTCTTCCCAGGGCCGAGAACACGGACGACATGCACCTTGTGATGAAGTTCTTCACCGGATACAATATCGGAGTGGATGTTAGCACGATCACTAATATTGAGGAACTCGGATATAAAAAGGCCAACTACAAGATTCCTGAAAAAGAATTTCCCTATTCCAAAGAGAAACCCAATGTTAAATTGCTTGGAACCGGAGGAACGATTGCTTCACGACTTGATTACCGCACCGGAGCCGTGATCCCGGCTTTCTCTCCCGGCGAGCTCTATGGGGCAGTCCCCGAGCTGGCCGACATCTGCAACCTCACCACCGAAAAGCTCTTTGGCGTTTTCAGCGAAAACATGGGACCGGCCCAGTACAAGGAACTGGCGATTGCTATCGGAAAAGAGATTGAGAAGGGGACCCAGGGAATCATCATCGGTCATGGCACCGATACCATGCACTATACTTCGGCTGCCCTCACATTCATGGTCCAGAATTCACCCATCCCAATCGTGATCGTTGGCTCGCAGCGCTCTTCCGACCGTCCCAGCTCCGATGCCGCGTTGAACCTGATGCATGCCGCCACGGCAGCTGGTCATGGCGACATTGCCGAGACGATGGTCTGCATGTTTGGCCCCACTTCTGATGAATACGGTTTCCTGCACCGTGGAACCCGTGTAAGGAAGATGCATTCGTCTTACCGTTCTACTTTCCGTACAATCGGAGACACGCCACTGGCAACGGTAACCCGGGAGGGCGTATTCCCAATCAAGCAGGATTACAAACGACGCCGGACAGACCGCAACGTGACCATCCTGCCTTACTTCGAAGAGAAGGTGGGCATGATCTACTACTATACCAACATGCAGCCCGATATGATCGACTCGATGGTGGATAACGGATACAAGGGGATCATCATCATCGGAACCGGGCTGGGTCACGTTAACAAACCTCTCTACCCGGCGATTGTACGGGCTGCCGAAAAAGGGGTTGCAGTGTACATGACGGTTCAAACCCTGTGGGGGTTTGTCCACATGTTCGTTTATGATACCGGTCGCGACCTGATGGCCAAAGGGGTGGTGCCGGCCGAAAACATGCTCCCCGAAGTGGCTTACATCAAACTTGGATGGGCCTTAGGGCAAACCAACGACCTTGCCAAGGTCAAAGAGATGATGCTCACCCCCATTAACGACGAGATCACTCCCCGCGAACCATACAACGGCTACCTTATCTATCAGGGCGGTGTGCCGGAGGTAGAGGAGTTTATCCGGAAATTTCATAAGTAACGTAAGACGTAAGACGTGAGACGTGAGACGTGAGACGTGAGATGTGAGATGTGAGACGAGGGACGAGGGACTGCAAACTGCCAACTGATATCCATTGATCCAGTAATCTCCATTCGTAAATCGAAAATCGATTTAATCGTAGATCTTAAAAGCTGATTCCCCACAAAAACCGCCACGCCCATCTGCCTTCATCAGGCAGGTAAGCTCCCTGAACACCCAGCTCAAACGGCGCCAGGAAACGCAGGATGTGCAGTTCGGAAGTAAGTTCGAAGCCGGCCGATTCTGTGAAGGTCTCTTCCATTTGCTGCCAGCCATGGGCCCAATCATAGAAGAGATTCAGTTTGAACCGTTTGATGTACAGCACTGATCCTATACTGGCATCGAGCCTCAGGAAAGGGAATTTGTAATTTGCTGAAACAGAGACCAGCTTTTCAGGATAAAAAGTCTCTGTTCCTCGTGGGAAAGAAATGAGGTTGGAGAATTGATACCCGTAAACGAGGTGGTCCCACCTCCGCTGATATCCGGCATAGATACGGATCCCGTGATGCCGGAAGGCTCCAGGGAAATAGAGGTTGCCGGAAATACCGAAGATCTCGCCCATATCATTTCCTGAAAAGGGGGTATGACGGTAGCCGATATCGAGTTGTTGCCCCCATTTCGGGAACATGTCCTGGTAATTCGACCGGATATAATTATACAGGTAAAGCCTATAATCCAGCGTGTTGACGGAGCCTTTGGTGAAGGCTTGTGGGGTGGTTTTATCGTGAATCACATAAATCCAGGATGTCCCGACCGAGGGTTGGATCTTCCGGTACCAATTTCCCCGGGTGAGATTCAGAGGAACACTGACGGTAGCCTGGAGATCGCTTTCGTTCCAGGTGTACCGGAAACTCTCGCCGGTATTGGAATATCGACCGGTCCCGGCCCGTTTGCCATAGGAGTAGTTGAGGTCAATAACCGGGAACCATCCCTGATAGGAGAAGTTGAGATAGAATTTTCCCGTTCGTTCATTCAGATCATATTCGTAGCCGGCTCCGGCGTACGCCGTGCTCAGCAGGTTCTGTGAAAGGACTGACACTCCGGGTTTCAGGGTCAGGTTGTTGGCATCGATTGACACCGGCGCCCAGGAGTGCACGTTAAAAAGATGGGAGAACTTTCGGTAGCGGGTGACTGGTGACTGGCGACTGGTGACTGGTGAATCGTACCTCCCACTTCTGACTTCGTACTTCACTCTCATGCTGTCCTGAACATTCACCCCCTCCTGCTCCGCCATAGCTTCGGCGAGGGAAGAAATAAGCGAGGGAGAAGATTTGTGCTTCGACAGAGCTCCGGATAGAGAAAACGGGAATGTAGGCGTGTTGTTAACCGGGATCCATTTGTCCTGATCAACAGGCCGCGTTACGATCATCCACCCGTCGGCAGAATAATCGGCATAGACCAGGGTGCTTTGGTCGGGCGACAATGCCGGCTGACGGGCTCCGAACCGGGAAGAGGTAACCTGGAATAACTTACCGGTTTTCCAGTTCATTGCGAAGATGTTTTCAATACCGGTATACCCGGCCGAAAAGAGCAGGTATTCACGGTAAAAAAGGGGCGGTCCGTTGAGTTCTTCGAATCCGGGTTGTAGTGGAGTTATGAGCGTTTGTGTCAGCAAATCAATCATTTTCATCGACTTGCCATAGTGATCCAGGTAGAGAAAAGCAAGATACCGTTCATCGGCAGACCAGGCCGGTTGCAGGATCAGTCCTCCTATGGATGCAGGGAGGGTGTAGA
>JAFGNY010000031.1 GCA_016926765.1 Bacteroidales bacterium
GTATTTTTCCGCATGTTCGTTGACTATGAGGTCTGGCTGGTACATTACTTTGTATTTTCGTTCAAGCCGCTGCAACCAGAGATTCTGACAAATCGAATAGAAATAGCTCCGCAAACTGCAACTCAGCACCAGTTCCTTGTTCCTGCAACGCAGATATAGCGCCACCAGGGCATCCTGGAAGATATCTTCTGCATCCTGGAAATTGCCTGAATTTTTCTCAACCAGGGCAAGAATCAGCGGAAAATAATCCCTGTACATAAAATGGATCGTTCCGCGCCTTTTTTTAATGATCCCTTCAATGAGTTTTTTATCTGAAAAAGATCCCATATGATTTGTCTCCGGACATTAATCCGGTTTACCCCCAAAAGGTTTCACATTGTTGATAAAAAAAATGAAAATGTTATACGGGCGACCAGAAAGTCGCTTGTACACATCAAGTATGACAAATCAAAATGGGGAAAAGTTGGGTGTGGAATAAAAAATTGTAGGGGCATCCTGGCAGGATGCCCCTACAATGCCAGATCTGGCATTATTTAAACGTTGGCTTCATGTCCAGATTCCAAAACATAAATGACCAAACATCCGCATACTCTTCAATTACCTTCGAAGTTGGTTTACCTCCTCCATGGCCGGCTTTTGTTTCAATCCGGATCAGGACTGGATTCGGACCCGCGTTCGCTGCCTGCAAACGGGCGATGAACTTGAAGGAATGTGCCGGGACGACCCGGTCATCATGATCGGCGGTGGTGACGAGTGTAGCGGGATAACTCACACCATCTTTGATCGTATGGACCGGGGAATACTTGATGAGGTAATTGAATCCCTCTTCTGTTTCGCTTGTACCATAATCCGTAGCCCAGGCCCATCCGATGGTAAATTTGTGATACCGGAGCATGTCCATGACTCCCACCGCAGGGATGGCAACCTTATACAGATCAGGGCGCTGGGTCATACAGGCACCCACCAGCAGTCCACCGTTTGAACCACCCATAATAGCCAGTTTTTCCGTTGAAGTGTACTTCTCCCCGATAAGGTATTCGGCCGCTGCAATGAAATCGTCAAACACATTCTGTTTCTTGTCCAGGGTCCCGGCTTTATGCCACTCCTCGCCATATTCTCCGCCGCCTCTCAGGTTGGGAACGGCATAGACTCCGCCCTGTTCGATGAAAGCAAGCCGTGTGATGCTGAATCCGGGCATCATACTGATGTTGAATCCGCCATAGCCGTAAAGAAGAGTCGGGTTGGTGCCATCGAGTTTCAAATCCTTCTGATGCACAATAAACATCGTGATCAGTGTGCCATCTTTACTGGGGTATTCAACCTGTTTGACATCATAGTTGTCAGGATCAAAATCGAGTTCAGGCCTGATATAGACCTCCGATTTGTTCGCCTCAACATCAAAGGTAAAAATGGTTGTTGGAAACGTGAAGGAGGTAAATCCGTAGAAGGCAACATTTTCACCTTTTTTCCCACTGAAGCCGGCGAGAGTTCCCACTGTAGGAAGTTCAATCTCTCCCACTTTACTTCCATCGTAATCAAAGAGGAATGCACTGCTGGCTGCTTTGTGCATATATTCGGCAACGATCTTATCCCCCGCGAGATCCACCGAGCCAAGTACATCATCCTGTTCGGGGATCAGTACCTTCCAGTGATCTGATTCGGGATGTTTCGGGTCCATCAGAACCAGCATCTTCTTCGGGGCCGTAAAATTCGTGACAACGAGTAGCTGATCACCCAGGTTATCCACTACCGAAAAATCATTTTCAAATCCCGTGACCAGCGGCTGAAACGTGCTGTTCTTTTGAGTAAGATCTTTGTAATACAACGCATTTCCGCTGGTCGATTCTGTCTGGTAAAGGATCAGGAAATGCTCATCTTCCGTAACGGAAGCTCCATAGTTTCTAAGGGGATGTGTTGGATCCTGGAAGATCAGGAGGTCTTCGCTCTGGGGTGTGCCAACTTGATGATAAAAAACTTTATGGTATTCATTTTTGTTGGAGTACTCCAGCCCTTTGACCGGCTCATCATACCGGCTGTAATAAAATCCATCCTTTTGCCACGACATCCCTGAGAATTTCACCCAGTTCAGCAGGTCGGGCAGTTCCGTTCTCCCCTCGATTTCCATCACATGGATTTCGTTCCAGTCTGATCCGCTGGCTGCCGTGCTGTAAGCCAGGTACCGGGCATCATGGGAAACCGACAATCCTGCGAGGGCGATGGTTCCGTCTTCACTGAAGGTATTCGGATCCAGCAGCACTTCAGGCTCTCCTTCCATGCCCTTTTTGATATACAGGACTGACTGATTCTGGAGGCCGTCATTTTTAAAGAAGAAGAAATAGTTCCCCTCCTTAAAAGGGACCCCGTATTTGGGATAATCCCAGATCTTCTCCAGTCGTTCACGAACCCTCACCCGGTAGGGGATCTGGGAAAGATAGGCTTCGGTAACGATGTTCTCTGCTTCAACCCAGGCCTCTGTTTCGGCCGACGTATCGTTTTCCAGCCAACGGTAAGGATCGGCAACCAACGTGCCAAAATAGTCATCAATGGTATCTACTGTAGCTGTTTCGGGATAAGTCACCTTGATCTGTTGCTTGCAGGCAATGATAGAAAAAAGTGCGATACAGCCGAAAAGAAGGTCAATTTTTTTCATGGATGTACGTTTAAATAACTGATAGAATTGTAAATTGCGTCAAATTGCCGTAAATTTATGCCTTAATCCGGAATCAGCCAAACTCACAACCTATGTTTCATCGAGAAAATCCAGCCGGTCATACAGTATTTTCAGGCATTCTGCCAAGTATTCTCCTTTTTCTCCTGTTTGTTGTTTTCATTCTTCCCGAACAGGGGTGTAAAAAAGATGCTGCCTTCGACAGTTCAGCGGTCACTCTCAACCAGCTGAAAGGGACCTGGCGTGGCAGGATCACTACCTTTAAGAATAATACACGGATTGAAAAGAATGGCGACGTTTCCTTCTTCAACAACCTTGCCGGAGATCTCCTGAACGGCATCTTTGATCTGGGTCAGATCAATTTCCTGGAAGGATTTATGTTTCAGAACGGGACCCTCTATTTCAACCTGATCCTCAGTGATTCCACCAATCCCCAGTGCAGCAACTGGAACCTTGGAGGATATGTTTACCTGCAGGAAGAGAATCTGATGGTGGTCAGGATTGCAGGGAATGAATGCGGTCCTCTTGGTAAACAATTCGTCACCTATGAAGGATACCTCATTCTTATCAATCCCGATATGGATCCTTCCGCTTACTTCAGTTTTGCCCAGACAGGAAGAGCGTGGACCTACGAAACCCAACTCTACAATGGAACATTCTGTGAAGTGCAGCAGACCATCACAGCCGAACCCTCTCCCTATCTTTATACCGTAACTGAAACCAACAATTGCGGATGGCCTTTTGCTCAGCGGCAATTCAACTGGCAGGTTGAGCCATTCCGTGTTTCCGTCATGGCAGAAACCTCTGCTACCGAAGTCCTATACGCATTTTACCTGGATGCCGTTTTGGATAAAACCTACCGTTTTATCAACGGCGACGACACAACATACCTCACTCTTACCGACACCGATGTACCTGTTAACGTAACTGCCGGGTCGTACACATGTGGAAAATACACTATCGAGTCGCGGATGCATTCATCCGGAGACGTCACCTCACAAGGAACCATCTATCTCAGTAAACAGTACGGCTTCATCAAAATGGATTATTCAGCGCCGTCCGACTCTTCCAACATCCAGAGCCAGGCGCTGTCAGCGGTTCTATATCCGTAAGATAAACCAACGTTCTTAAAAAGTCGTAATTATGAAAAACATCAGTTATCCGCTGGTGATGATCATTTTATCTATGGCCATCACCCTAGTCGGTTGCAGCAAGAATGAAACCGACAACACCACCACCAAAGATCAGTATGTTGGGACCTATCAGGGAACCATCGTGTACAATGATGGCACAGCACAAAGTGGGCAGGTAACTCTTTCCATCGTTCTAAGTAATGGAGTCCTCACCGGATATTTCCAGCCTCAGGATGACCCGTATGCGTACCGCCTTCGTGAAGTAAGCTTTGAAGATGGAGTTTTACATGTCTCCCTCGTCTGCAGTTCTCCTGAGGAGGAGGACTGTGCAAACTTTTCTGTGACCGGTACCCTGACCTTTGTTGACAACATTATCATCATTGGTCTTTCCGGAACTTTTTGCGGAAGTGGCGGTGGCATTCAGGCAACCGTATCGGGAAACCTCCCCAGGATCGATCCAATCCCTGATGTGACCAACTTTTTCACCTTTGCCCAGGCGGGCAGGGAGTGGCGATACAAGGTTACTGGTTTCGACGGAACAGCGTGTTTCCTCTCCTTCCACCTGACGGAGGATCTTGGCAACGGAGTCTTCGGAGGGTCTGCCACCAATGATTGCAACTGGCAGTGGGATGTTGTACAGTTTTGGTGGTACGTATCCCCCAATGCCTGGTGTGATATGATGACCGCCTCTCTCAATTCCAGGATCCTGAATTTGATGTCCAATGCCAAGGTCGGGGATATCTATACTACCATAATTGGCAACGACAGCATCGTGGTCGAAGTCATTTCCCTTAATGATCCTGTTGTAATTGATGGCAACACATATAATTGTTTAAAGTTGCTTAAGAAAGGGAAACAATTCGATCACTATTCTGAAGGATATTCCTGGGTAACGTTTGATATTGGCATGGTCAAATACGAGGCGATCATCCCAAACCAGGCGACCGATGTACACCTGGAGGAGCTGATCTGGAAGAACTTCTAGGTTTGCTTCTCTATGTTTAATTCGGATTTAAATTGACCGTTATGAAATATCCATACAAACGCCGTTCATACCAACCGGGAATGATAATAATGGATATTCCATGTGACCACTGAAATCAAAATTATTA
>JAFGNY010000231.1 GCA_016926765.1 Bacteroidales bacterium
ACCTGATCTTCGGCGCCCAGACTGCTGCTCAACGCTACCTTCCCCGGATGCCGGTCCAGGAAAAACATCATCAACTCAACAGGCGAAAAAGAAAGTACCTCTTTCAGATAGCTGTCAACTTTGTTCTCCATCGTAAAAAGAATCCAATGAATCCGTGAAATTACTAAATTCCATATAGCCTGTGCAACTTCCCGAATGTTAATTAATCGTAATTTTGAGTTTTATCTGTTGTTATGCGTCTTCATTTTATCGCTATTGGCGGCAGCGCCATGCACAACCTGGCGCTTGCCCTTCACCGGAAAGGGGATATCGTCACCGGTTCCGACGATGAAATCTTCGAACCCTCCAAAAGCCGTCTCATGAAAGAGGGAATTCTCCCTCCGGAAGAGGGCTGGTACCCCGGCAGGATCCATCAGGGCCTGGATGCCGTCATCCTCGGGATGCATGCCAAAGCCGATAACCCGGAGCTGATCCGTGCAAAGGAACTTGGGATCACGGTCTTTTCCTACCCCGAATACCTGTATGAACAATCGAAAGAGAAAACGAGGGTGGTCATCGGCGGAAGCCATGGGAAGACGACCATCACCGCCATGATCCTGCATGTTTTGAAAGCCCTTGGGATCGACTGTGATTACATGGTGGGCGCTCAGTTGGAAGGATTTGACGTAATGGTGAAACTAACGGAAAAAGCTCCCTGCATGATCATCGAAGGAGATGAGTACCTCACCTCTCCTATCGACCCGAGGCCTAAGTTTCACCTCTACCGGCCGGATATCGCCCTCCTGAGCGGGGTGGCCTGGGACCACATCAATGTCTTCCCAACGTTTGATCATTACGTGGAACAGTTCACGGAATTCATCCGGCTGATCTCGCCGGGAGGCACATTGGTGTTTTGTGACCAGGATCCCGTTCTGCAAAAAATCTGCAGGGATGGCCGTAACGATCTCAGGCGCTTCCCCTATGGCATCCCGGAGTATTCGATAGAAAATGGCGTGACCCGTCTGATCACTCCATACGGAAAGTACCCTCTCCAGCTTTTCGGGAGACATAACCTGCTGAACCTTAACGGGGCACGGCTTGTGTGCCTCCAGTTAGGGGTGTCAGACCGGCCATTCTATGAAGCGATCCAAACCTTTGGAGGCGCTTCCAAACGGCTGGAAATGCTGGTAAACGAGGGAACCTTCACGATATACAAGGATTTTGCCCATGCCCCCTCCAAAGTGAAAGCCACCATCAACGCAGTCAGGGAGCAATACCCCGAACGCACGCTGGTTGCCTGCCTGGAGCTGCACACCTACAGCAGCCTCAGCGAAAGCTTCCTCTCTCACTATGCAGGCGCCATGGATGAAGCCGATGTGGCGATCGTCTATTTCAATCCCCACGCCGTTCAACTGAAACGGTTACCTCCTGTCACACCGCAACAAATCAGCGCCGGATTCGATCTGCCCGGACTGGAGGTGTTCAGTGATTCTGAAAAATTAAAGAAAAGATTGTCAGAATTCCCTAAGGAAGAGGTGGTTTACCTGATGATGAGCTCAGGGAACTTTGACGGCATGGATCTCTGGGAAATCTAGCTGTTCATCGAGATCAGAAACTCCTCATTGGTATCGGTGAATTTCATCCGTTCCTTCAGGAATTCCATCGCTTCCAGCGGATTCATATCGGCCAGGTGGTTACGCAGGATCCAGAGCCGTCCTAGGATGTCTTTCTCGAGCAACAGGTCTTCGCGACGGGTGCTTGAAGCCACAATGTCAACCGCCGGCCAGATCCGCTTATTAGAGAGTTTGCGGTCAAGCTGAAGTTCCATGTTCCCCGTTCCTTTGAACTCTTCAAAGATCACTTCGTCCATCTTGGAACCGGTGTCAATCAACGCCGTGGCAATGATCGTAAGGGATCCGCCGTTTTCAATCTGACGGGCAGCTCCGAAGAAGCGCTTGGGTTTTTGAAGCGCATTGGCCTCGACACCTCCCGAAAGCACTTTCCCGGATGCCGGAGCAACGGTATTGTAAGCGCGGGCCAGACGGGTAATGGAGTCGAGCAGGATCACCACATCGTGGCCACACTCAACCAGCCGTTTTGCTTTTTCCAGCACAATATTGGAGATCCGTGCATGACGCTCGGCCGGCTCATCAAAGGTGGATGAGATCACTTCACCCCTTACACTGCGTGCCATATCCGTCACCTCCTCCGGACGCTCATCAATCAACAGCACAATCAGGTAAACATCGGGATGGTTGGCCGCAATGGCGTTGGCGATCTCTTTCAACAGAACGGTCTTTCCGGTCTTGGGCTGGGCCACGATCAATCCCCGCTGGCCAAATCCGATCGGCGCAAACATATCAATGATGCGGGTGGAAATAGTACTCTCGGGATGGCCGGTCAGCTTAAATTTCTTCATCGGGAAGAGGGGCGTCAGAAAATCAAACGGGATCCTGTCGCGAACATCTTCCGCTTTCTTGCCGTTGATCAGTTCAACCTTGATTAACGGAAAATACTTTTCACCCTCTTTGGGCGGACGAATCGTCCCGCGAACCGTATCGCCTGTTTTCAGCCCGAATAGCTTGATCTGTGACTGAGAGACATAGACATCGTCAGGAGAACTCAGGTAATTGTAGTCGGAAGAGCGCAGAAATCCATAGCCGTCGGCCATGATCTCCAAAACGCCTTCCGTAGAGATAATCCCTTCAAACTCGAAGGAATACTCTTCGCGATGACGTTCGGGTAAATGTTTTCTCGGATGTTCGCGGTGTTTGTCACCATCAGGCAACTGAACAGGAACAACCTCGCCGTTCGTACCCCGATCATCTTTGATCACCTCCGCCGGCAGATCATCCACTGGTTCAACTTCCAAAGGAATGTCATTCTTCACCTCAATAGGGCGCGGGTCCGGAGATTGATAAAAATCCTTTTTGCGCTCAACAGGTTGTTCTTTCGCTCCTTTATTTTGAGTCTCCTGAGAGGGTCTGGGTTGATGATCCGTCTTTTCACCCTCTTTTCTCGGCCGCGTGCTTTTTGGGGGACGCCCCCGACCGCGCTTGGTCTCTCTTTTTTCGCTTGCAATCTCATCCTGGGAAGGATTCAAAGCCTGGTGATCCAGTATTTTGTAAATCAACTCTTGCTTTTCGAGTTTATCCACTTTTGGAATGTTCATGGATTTGGCAATCTCACGAATCTCTGACAGCTCTTTACTGTCGAGGGAAATAATGTCGTACATTGAATGTTTGTTTTGTGTTGTAGTTTCTATGGAAAGAACCTTCAGAAATAAAAATGTTCAACCTTGAAATGGGTAAAAGAAAGTACTGAAATGGGTTTTTGAGAAAACTATGGGAATCAAATTCCGTGCAAATATAATTAATCTTCATCAAGTAACAAAAAATTTGCGTTTCTTTCCTAATTTCGCATGACAAACAAAAGTTAAACGATCCGCCATGATACAACGTATCCAGACACTCTTCCTTTTCCTGGCGCTGATTTCCGGAGCCCTTGTCTTTTTTTTCCCGTTGGCTGATTTCTACAGTAATTTTCAGGAAGCTCATGGGAATTTTAAACTCTATGCCTCTGAGCTTAAATCGATGGATCCTGATCCACGGCTGATCACCTCTATCTGGTTCACATCTCCCCTCTGGATCTGTGCCGGGGTATCCGTTCTCCTGACACTGGTAACCATTTTCCTTTATAAAAACCGGATGACCCAATTACGCCTTGTCGCCTTTACTATTCTGCTCAATATCACATTTGTTGTGCTGGTGTTTCTGATCTACGCCAATAAAATCACCAAACTGACCCAGATCGAGCCCTCTTATCAGGTGGGTATTTTTTTCCCGTTGATCACACTTGTCTTTCTGATCCTTGCCAACCGGTCGATCCGGAAGGATGAAGCGCTCGTCAAATCAACTGACCGGCTGAGGTAACCCCTCCCCTCTACTGAATATCCAACACCTCCATCTCCCTGAAGTCCTTCCCGTCAATCACCATCCTGATCGCTGTACAGGATTTGTGGAATCCGAATTTCCCGGCAGCGCCCGGATTAATAAATAACAGGTGATGGGTTTTATCGTACTGGACTTTCAGGATATGCGAGTGTCCGCAAATAAATAAATCAGGCCGGTTTTGCCTGATCAGGTCACGGGCCTCCCGGTCATACCTGCCAGGATATCCGCCGATGTGCATCATGCAGATTGTAGCCAGATCTGCCTGAAAGACCAGGATTTTAGGACAATACACACGCAGCTCCTGCCCATCAATATTCCCATAAACCGCCCGCAGGGGTTTGAATTTTTCAAGAGCATGCAACGTCCTCAGATCCCCGATATCACCGGCATGCCAGATCTCATCCACCTCCCTGAAAAAATGGAGAACCCGCGGATGCAGAAACCCATGTGTATCGGAGAGAATACCCACTTTCATGTTCCCGCAAAAATAGGGAATAATCCAAGGCGGCTGCGTCCTATAAATTTGTACTTTTACAACAGCAGAATTTTACCTGAGTCCAATGCTGGAATATCTGATTGGTTTCGTAGCCCTCCTCCTGATTGCCGGGATCATCCTGATCTTCTGGAAGCTGAACCACCCTTCAACCAAAGAGGGGACTCGACGAATCGAAGAACTCACCGCCCAACTGGAAGAGGTAACCTCTCAGAAAAGAATTGCGGAAGAGAAGATCATCTGGCTGACTGAACAAATTCAGAATCTCACACGCGACGGGCAAGAGAAAGAACACAACATCCTGGAAGTCAGCCGGAAGCTGGCGCAGAAAGAGGCGGAGATCGAGGCGTTGTCGGAGAAATTCGCCGGACAGAAAGCCGAAGTCGAACAACTGCAGGAGAAGTTCCGGATTGAGTTCAAGAACCTGGCCAATGACATCCTGGAAGAAAAAACGAAGAAATTCACCGAACAGAACTCCACGCGTCTGGATGAGATCCTGAAGCCGCTGGGTGAAAAAATCCGTGACTTTGAGAAAAAGGTGGAGGAGACCTATGACAAAGAGTCAAAAGAACGCTTCTCCCTCGGCAGGGAGATCAAAAACCTGGCAGAACTGAACCAGCAGATCAGCAAAGAAGCAACCAACCTGACCAACGCGCTCAAAGGGCAATCGAAAACCCAGGGAAACTGGGGAGAGATCATCCTGGAGAGTATCCTGGAGAAATCGGGATTGATGCGAGACCGGGAATATGTAGTTCAGCAATCCTATGTTTCTGAAGATGGCAGAAGGCTTCAGCCCGACGTCGTGGTCAATTATCCGGGAGACAGGCACATGGTCATCGACTCCAAAGTCTCACTGACCGCCTATGAGCGGTTTGCCTCTGCCGATGAGAAAGAGGCACAGGAGAGCGCGCTGCGTGACCACTTACTCTCGGTGAAAAATCATGTGAATGAACTCAGCGCGAAGAATTACCAGGATCTTTACCAGTTGAAAAGCCTCGATTTCGTCATGATGTTCCTGCCGGTTGAACCAGCCTACCTGGTGGCCATGCAGGGTGATCCGGGGCTCTGGAACTACGCTTATGAAAAACGCGTCCTGCTCATCAGTCCAACCAACCTGATCGCTGCCCTGCGGATGATCTCCAACCTCTGGCGTGTGGAAAACCAGAATAAAAATGCCCAGGAGATCGCACGGCAAAGTGGTGAACTGCTGGACAAATTAGCCGGTTTTGTGAACGACCTTACAGATATCGGATCCAAACTGGAAGCTACACGGAGAAGCTATGATGCGGCATTGAACAAACTCTCCACAGGCAAAGGGAATCTCGTCAGAAGAGCCGAAAAGATCCGGGAGCTGGGAGCCAAACCCAGCAAGGAGCTCC
>JAFGNY010000232.1 GCA_016926765.1 Bacteroidales bacterium
ACCTCTTTCTCAAGCAACACTTTGGCAAGAAGCTCGATCTGTTCTTTGTGTTCCTGTAACAGTTTTTTCGCCCTTTCATAGGCTGATTCAACGATTTGCCGTATCTCCTGATCAATCACCTCCGCCGTTTTTTCCGAGTAGGGTTTCTGGAACGAATATTCCGATTGCCCGGTAGAGTCGTAATAGCTGATATTGCCGATCTCTTTGTTCAGACCGAAATAAACCACCATGGCATAAGCTTGCTTGGTCACCTTCTCGAGGTCGTTCAGTGCTCCTGTCGATACTTTCCCGAAAAAGATTTCTTCCGATGCCCTTCCACCGACAGCCGCGGTGATCTCATCGTACATCTGCTCGAATGTTGTCAGTTGCCGTTCTTCCGGAAGATACCATGCAGCCCCCAGCGCTTTCCCCCGTGGCACAATGGTTACCTTCACCAGCGGATGGGCATATTCCAGCAACCAGCTAATTGCGGCGTGACCCGATTCGTGATAGGCGATGACCTTCTTTTCATGCGCGGAGATAATTTTGCTTCGTTTTTCAAGACCTCCTACAATCCGGTCAATGGCATCCATAAAGTCCTGTTTCTCAATGGTCTTTTTGTCTTTCCTGGCAGCAATCAGCGCGGACTCGTTACAGACGTTCGCGATATCGGCTCCGGAAAATCCGGGGGTTTGCCGTGCCAGAAAATCGACATCCACCTCCACATCCAGTTTCAATGGTTTCAGGTGAACCTTAAATATCGCTTTCCGCTCTTCCAGATCAGGTAATTCAATATAGATCTGTCTGTCGAAACGTCCGGCGCGCATCAGTGCCCGGTCAAGGACATCAGCCCTGTTGGTCGCTGCAAGAATGATTACACCCGCGTTGGTGGCAAAACCATCCATTTCGGTCAGCAACTGATTCAGTGTATTCTCCCGCTCATCATTGGCTCCGGTAATCTGGTTCCTGCCACGGGCACGACCAACGGCATCGATCTCATCGATAAAGATGATACACGGCGCTTTCTCTTTCGCCTGCCTAAAGAGGTCTCGTACACGGGAAGCGCCTACCCCTACAAACATCTCCACGAAATCAGAACCGGAGATGGAGAAGAAAGGCACTTTTGCTTCACCGGCAACGGCTTTGGCCAGCAGGGTTTTTCCGGTCCCCGGAGGTCCCACCAGCAGTGCCCCTTTCGGGATTTTCCCGCCAAGCTGGGTGTACTTGCCGGGATTCTTTAAGAAATCTACAATCTCCATCACCTCAACTTTGGCCTCTTCCAGCCCTGCAACGTCGTTGAATGTGACACTGACACTGGTATCCTTATCAAATAACTGTGCCTTTGATTTTCCTATGTTGAAGATCTGACCACCTGCACCACCACCGCCACGACTCATGAACCGCATGATCAGAAACCAGGCTCCGATCAGGATAGCGATCGGGATGATGTAACTCAGAATGTCACCGAAAACGTCTTTACGGGTATCATGGGAAGGAGGATAAGGATACTGTCGGGTGAATTCCTGAATCTGATTTACTGATGCACTATCCCGCACCATCCGGGCAACCAGGGTATCACGTGTATCCTTCAGCAGGGTATTAAAAATATCTTCCGACCCGATCTGATAAAAGAACTGAGGACTCTGGGAAGAGGATCCAAATCCCTTCTTATTGAAGGCCTGGTAAGCTGTATCAGTCTCCAACCGGTCTTTCTTTATGTAGATTTCAGCTTTTTCCTGGTTGACCACAACGATCTTCTCAATGTCCTGTTTTACAAGCATTTCCTCAAGACGGGGCCAGGTGGTCTCTTTCACCGGACTTGTATAGTTGAAATACTGGATAGCAATGAATATGATTGCCAGGATTGCATAGATCCAATAGAAGCTGAATTTCGGTTTTCCCTTTTTTACGGGAGTGAGGTTGGGAGGATATCCCCCTCCTTTTTTAGTATCTTTTTCTTTATCTGCCATTCTGTCTTAATAACAAGTATTGAAACCTTCTTTGTCAGGGTGATTCAACCTTTTCAATTATCGCGTCACCCCACAACTGTTCAAGGTTATAAAAGCTTCTGCGGGTATCCTGGAAAATATGAACAACGACGCTGAAGTAGTCGATCAAAATCCATTCCGCATTTTCAAATCCCTCCTGGTGCCAGGGAGATTCGCCACATTCTTTCTTGACTTCCCTGGCAACGGCATCGGCAATGGCTTCAATCTGGGTCCGGGAAGTGCCATGACAAATTACAAAAGCATCACATACAGCTGCATTCAGCCTGGAAAATCGCAGAACAACCGGGTCTTTCGCTTTTTTATCCAGCATTCCGTTCAGGATCGCCTGAATGATCGGTTCAGAATCGGGTTTTATCTCCGCTTTCTTTCTGGGCATGGAGGGATTTTAGAACCTGCAAAGGTAGTTAAAAGTTTGGTTTGAGGGCATATTTCTGGTAGAACTCGTTGATGGAACTTACAGCCTCTTCTGCTGTATCGACAAGGATAAACAAGTCCATATCTTCAGGGGAAATATTTTTTGATTGGAGTAGTACATTTTTCATCCATTCAATAAATCCCCCCCAGTATTCTTTAACCATGAGGATGATAGGGAATGGAGCCAGTTTTTTGGTCTGGATTAACGTGATGGCTTCTGTCATCTCATCGAGCGTGCCGAAACCACCTGGCAAACAAATAAAGCCCATTGAATATTTCATGAACATCGTCTTCCTGACGAAGAAATAATCAAATGTGATGAGTTTGTTACTGTCGATAAATGGATTTGGTTTTTGTTCAAAAGGAAGGGCAATATTCAATCCCACTGATTTTCCTCCGGCAAAATGCGCTCCCTTGTTGGCAGCTTCCATGATGCCCTGCCCTCCTCCGGTAATGATCCCATATCCGTTTTTGGTGAGCAGGTAGGCTACCTCCTCAGTGAGCTTGTAGTATTTATGGTTGTCGAGTGTTCGGGCTGAACCGAAGATTGAGACACAAGGGCCAATACGTGTCAGCTTTTCAAACCCCTCTACCATCTCCGACATCACTTTGAAGATCTCCCACGTGTCATAACTTATAGTCTCTGACCAGGTCTTCTCTTCAAATTTGCTCTTCAGCATCTCAAGATCATCGATGTTCATTTCAGCAGTATTTTTTGAATGACAAATGTACATAAAATGGTGAAAAGGCTGTGCTAGTCCTGATATTTCTGCCAGAAACGACGAATTCGTTTGGCATGATGTTTTGAAACCCATACATTTGTTCCTTCCCAAAAATGTACTTCCATGGATGATCCGTCAAAATTCGCCAGAATTTTTTCAGGCAAACCGCTTCGGCTTTGGCCGGGAATTGTCATCGTTATTATTCAGTGGCTCCTGTGGTACGCCATACCGGCGTTAATACCTGTTGATCAGGTGATGATGATCGGGGTGGGGGGGAGTTTGCTTTGCGGAGTGGCCATTGTTATCTGGTGGGCTTTTCTCAGCCGGGCACGGTGGTTTGACCGGCTGGGAGGGCTGATCCTGGCAGCATTATCCCTTTATGCTGTCTCCTTTCTGCTCGACAAATCCATTACAACCTCCAACATGGGGTTGATGTTTATCATGTATTCCCTTCCCGTGACAAGTATTTTTTTTGTGGCCGGATTGGTTGTCACCGGTCAACTCTCACCAATGACACGAAGAGTCGTTGTTGCTCTCTTCCTTGTTGGCTCTGCAGGTTTATGGGCATTTCTGAGAACCGATGGCATGAACGGAGTTGGTGAGCATGAATTGAACTGGCGCTGGGCAAGGAGCTCTGAACAACGGCTGTTGTTGAAGTCAACAGACCTGACAGAAACCGGACAAGCAATTCAGGAGAAGGATAGCCTTGATGCAGAATGGCCTGGTTTCCGAGGGCCAAACCGCGACGGGATCGTACATGGCGTTATGATCGGAACCGACTGGGAAGCGGATCCGCCTCAGTTGATGTGGCGCAAACAGGTTGGTCCGGGATGCTCCTCATTTTCAATCAGGGGGAATTTGTTTTATACTCAGGAACAGAGGGGTGATGTTGAAATGGTCTCTTGTTATGATCTCAGAACGGGTGAGCCTGTCTGGCAACATGGTGATTCAGTTAGATTCTGGGATTCCCATGCGGGCGCAGGTCCGCGATCCACGCCTACTCTGGATGGCAGCAGGGTCTATTCACTGGGAGGGACGGGTTTGCTGAATGTGCTTAATGCTTCGGATGGATCAAAAATCTGGTCAAGGGATGCGGCAAAGGATGCCGGGATCACCGTTCTTACCTGGGGATTTACCAGTTCTCCCTTGGTGGTCGGTAATGTTGTGATTGTTGCACTTGCAGGCAAATTGGCGGTCTATGATACATCCGGCGGCCTCCCGTTATGGTTTGGTCCCGATGGCGGCAGCGGATACAGTTCACCTCAGTTTTTCACTCTTGGAGGAGTCCCTCAGGTGATTCTGATGAGCGCTTCAGGAGCGATAAGTTTCGACCCGGCATCAGGGAATCAACTTTGGGAATACTCCTGGCCCATTGAGGACCGGATCCTCCAACCGGCCTTGATCGGTGGCGAAGACCTGCTGCTCAGCCAGGAATATACGGGAGTCAGGCGTGTCACAGTAACACAGGCCAACGCGGAATATACGATCACTGAGCGCTGGACGTCGTCTGAAATGAAAGTGAATTTTAATGACAACCTGGTTTACAATGGATACGCCTTCGGGTTCGACGGTCCGTCCATTGCGTGTTTGGATCTGAAAGAAGGAAAGCGACTATGGAAAGGTGAACGTTACAGAGGCTTTACGTTGCTGCTTGCCGGGCAAAATCTGATCCTGGTACTGTCTGAGAAAGGGGAGTTGGCTCTGGTCAATGCCACACCGGAAAAATTCACCGAATTGGGAAAAATCCAGGCTATCGAAGGAAAAACCTGGAACCATCCGGCTATCGCCCGAAATATCCTGCTCGTACGCAATAGTCAGGAGATGGCGGCATTCAAATTGCCCCCGGCATCCGGCATCTAATTAGCTGCAAGATACCCCTTAAGATGCAAAGCCGTATATCCTTTTCCGGCTGCGACAACCTCTTCGGGAGTACCTTCTGCAACGATCTCACCTCCACGCTCACCACCATCGGGACCCAGATCCACAATGTGATCAGCCACTTTGATGACTTCCATATTATGTTCGATCACCAGTACCGAATTCCCTTTGCTTACTAATTTGTTGAGCACACCAAGCAACACTTTCACATCTTCAAAATGAAGCCCTGTCGTCGGTTCATCCAGAATATACAGGGTATTCCCCGTATCGGTTTTGGAGAGTTCGGAGGCAAGCTTTACACGTTGAGCCTCCCCTCCCGATAGAGTAGTTGACTGTTGTCCCAGAGTGATATATCCCAATCCCACCTGCTGAAGGGTCTCAATTTTGCGGAGGATCATCGGGATGGGTTCAAAAAATTCAACTGCCTGATTGATCGTCATGTTCAGCACATCGTTGATCGATTTACCCTTATACCTGACCTCCAGGGTTTCACGGTTGTATCGCCTTCCCTGGCACGTTTCACAGAGCACATAGACATCCGGGAGGAAATTCATCTCAATCACTCTCAATCCGGCTCCTTTACAAGTCTCGCAGCGACCGCCTTTGACGTTGAAAGAAAACCGCCCTGGTTTGTATCCGCGGATCTTCGACTCAGGAAGGCTTGCGAAAAGTTTCCTGATTTCGTCAAAAACTTTCGTGTAGGTAGCCGGATTCGAGCGTGGTGTTCTTCCGATCGGCGCCTGGTTGATCTCGATCACCTTGTCAAGGTGTTTGATTCCTTCGATCGATTCGTATGGCAGTGGTTTCTGATCCGATTTGTAAAAATGATGGCTCAGGATCGGGTAGAGTGTTTCGTTGATCAAAGAGGATTTTCCGCTGCCGGAAAGACCGGTGACACAGATGAGTTTGCCAAGGGGAATGTGAAGATCGATGTGTTTGAGGTTATGCCCGGAAGCCCCTTTCAGTACAAGAAATTTTCCGTTACCCGGAGAGCGTTTGTCTGGAACCTGTATCCTGAATTTCCCACTAAGGTATTTCCCGGTAAGAAATTCGGTTTTCATGATCTCTTCCGGGGTTCCCTGTGCCACAACCTTTCCGCCATGAATTCCCGCAAACGGGCCAATATCCACAACGTAGTCAGCATGGAGGATAGTCTCCTGGTCGTGCTCTACCACGATCACCGAATTGCCGGTATCACGGAGATTTTGTAACGCATGAATCAGTTTCATGTTATCATGCTGATGGAGACCGATACTGGGTTCATCAAGAATGTAAAGAACTCCGACAAGCTGAGATCCGATCTGCGTGGCTAGCCTGATGCGTTGACTTTCACCTCCTGAAAGGCTTCTTGCAGTGCGGTTCAGGGTGAGGTAACCGATGCCGACATCCAGGAGAAACCGGATCCGGTTCTGGATTTCCCGGATGATCTCGTAAGCGATTACCCGTTTACGCTCGTCAAGCCGGTCATTCAAACCATCGAACCAGGTATGCAGGTTGACAAGGTCCATGTCGGAGAGCTCAGAGATGTTTTTATCTCCCACCTTGAACCATAGCGACTCTTTCTTCAACCGTGCTCCATGACACTCCGGACAAGGTTTCTTGTTCATGAAGCTGCTTACCCACTTCATGATCCCTGCAGGGGCGGCCTCCGCATGCTGGGAGTTGATGAAACTGATGATCCCTTCAAAGTTGAGGGAGTAGGTGGAGGTTACTCCGAGGTAATCGTTTTTTACTTTAAACACTTCGTCAGAGCCATACAAGATGACATTGATGGCATGTTCGGGAATCTCCGAGATAGGCGTATTGATGGTAAATCCGTATTTTTCCCCGATCGCTTCCATCTGTTTGAAGATCCAGTTATTTTTATATTCTCCGATCGGGACAATTCCCCCTTTCTTAATGCTGATTGTCTTATCGGGAATGATCTTCTTCAAATCAATCTCTGAGACGGTACCAAGTCCGTTACAGTGCGGACAAGCACCATAAGGCGAGTTGAATGAAAAAGTATTTGGTTCGGGCTCATCATACGAGATACCGGTTGTCGGACACATCAGTAACTGACTGTAATGCCTTGTTTCCGGCGAGTCAACCACAGAGATCATCAACTGATCCTTGCCGTGTTTCATAGCCAGGGCGATCGACTGCGTGAGTCGTTTCTTCGATTCCTCCCTGATCAGAATCTGATCGATGACAATTTCAATATCATGGATTTTATAACGGTCGAGCTGAAGACCATGAGTAATCTCCCGGATCTCTCCGTCAATCCTCACTTTCAGGAACCCTTGCTTCATGACCTGCTCAAACAACTCCCGGTAATGACCCTTTCTGCCTTTCACTACCGGAGCAAGGATAAGGATTTCGCCGCCAGGATGATTGGCAAGAATCAGTTCCACAATCTGCTGCTCCGAATAACGGACCATCTTTTCTCCCGTATGGTAGGAATACGCATCACTGATCCGTGCAAAGAGCAATCTCAGAAAATCATAGATTTCGGTGATGGTCCCAACGGTAGAACGGGGATTCCGACTGGCTGACTTCTGCTCTATGGAGATCACCGGACTCAACCCATTAATTTTATCTACATCCGGTCGTTCGAGGTTTCCGATGAACTGACGGGCATAGGCTGAGAAGGTCTCCATGTAACGCCGCTGTCCCTCTGCATAGACCGTGTCAAAGGCAAGCGAAGATTTCCCGCTGCCACTCAATCCGGTGATGACAACCAGTTTGTCCCTTGGAATGATGACGTCGATGTTCTTCAGGTTGTGAACCCGTGCTCCGTAAATTTCAAGCTGATCTTCCACCTTGCTCTGACTATTCTGCTGAGTCTGTCTGGTTAGCGAATCTAGTTAACGATTTTGGCAATACGATGTTTCAATGAATTTCATTGATTTTCAGGGTGTCGTGGAAATAGGTCTCCGATGCTTTCCTGTTGGTATAAAAAGAGAATGAAAGTGCATCTCTTTCCGGCAATGTCAGGATGTATGTCCTACGCGACTTGTTCGGTAGCGAGTATCCATGGAGCCAGGGATTAAACTCACGGATAATCCGGTAAGTAATCCCCCGGTCCTTTGCAAAACCCGGAAGGTCTGAGATAGTTGTATCTACTACAACGGTATATGTTTTGACTGTTGGATAAAAATCCGACTCTTTCAGGTAAAAACCATAGTTTGTCGGATTCTCATAGATCTCTTTGGCAGCCAGGATACGGAAGATGTATCGGGCAGTCTCTTCGTTCAGGTAGAGGTCGTAATAACTGGTTACTTTCTGGCTTTTCAGCAGCCGGGCCATTCCTCCGATACCTCTGTTGTAAGATGCTGCCGCTAAAGTCCAGTCGCCGAAGGAATCGTGCGCCTCAAGCAGGTAGTTGCATGCAGCCTCAGTGGCTTTGATCAGATTGTACCGTTCATCGATCTCGGAGTTCACCTCCAACCCGTATTTCCGTCCGGTAGATGCCAGGAATTGCCACACTCCTTCAGCTCCGGCGGGCGAAGTAACATTTCCCAGGTTGCTCTCGGCGATAGCCAGGAACTTGAAATCATCCGGGACGTGGCGTTTTTTCAGGATTGGCGCAATCACCGGGAAATACCGGTTTGCACGTTTGAACATCTGCTGCGTAGTGGAGTGCATAAAGGTGAAAGCAAGAATCTCCCGGTCGAAACTTTCACGAACCAGGATGTCATCAAGCGGAACCTTCTCCCCTGCAAAATCGGCTTGAACGGGAAGTTCGGGAGAGAAGATTTTATAATGCCGCTGAAATGCCCCACGGTAATCCCGGTCGGGATCCTGTTTGTCCCCGATCGCGAAAATAAATACCACTGCTATCCCAATAGTCATGATCGTCAGTGCAATATAGAAAGGTTTGTTTTTTAACATTTTGTTTCTTGCTTTTCGCTGTTCGCTGCTCGCTTCATCTCCTCTCCACAGTAAAGGCGAGACATGTCTCATACCGATAGAAAAAATCAGAACCTGCTCTCAAGCCCCCTGAACAAAGGCGCTGTTTCATCCTTCGGAGAGATCACAGGATCGCTGATGCCCCAGTCAACATTCAGGTCAGGGTCATTCCAATGGATCGATCCTTCCGACGCTTTATTGTATACGTTGGTACATTTGTAGAAAAATAGTGTCTCATCTTCCAGTGTAAGGAATCCGTGGGCAAAACCGGCCGGGATCCAGTACATCCACTTGTTTTGTCCTGATAATACAATGGATGACCACTTTCCGAATGTTGGCGACTCCTTCCGGATATCTACAGCCACATCCAGCACCGAACCCCGCATTACGCGTACCAGTTTGCCCTGGGCAAACGGGGGATTCTGAAAGTGGAGACCGCGCAAAACT